>CAYRJA010000037.1:18772-25212 GCA_964424455.1 uncultured Bifidobacteriaceae bacterium | reverse complement strand
TTTTTATACCCACTTAAAGTTTGACTATCAATTATTTTAGACCCGAAAGCCCTGAACTTCCAACACTCTGATTTTTGATGCCAATGGAAACTTCAAACATGAAGTAGGAAAACTCAAACCACATCAGGAAAATAAGAAATAATTATTTTCAATCTTCAAAGGAAGGGGGCTGTAGTAAGCCCCCTTCTTTTTTTGTAGAACTCTCTCATACAAAATTCTTTTGTTGATAATTCAGTCTTTCGTTACCTATTGACAATGTACATTTGACAAATGAATTTTCTTGATGAACTGAATGAAGTACAGCGTGAAGCAGTGATGACTACAGATGGTCCTGTGATGATAGTTGCCGGACCCGGATCCGGAAAAACACGCGTACTTACTTATCGTATTGCCTATCTGATTCAGCAAGGGGTAGACCCATTTCATATTCTCGCACTTACCTTTACGAACAAAGCATCCGCAGAAATGCGTGAGCGCATTGAAAAGATAGTAGGTGTTGAAGCGCGTAATCTTTACATGGGCACCTTCCATTCTGTTTTTGCCCGTATCCTGCGGTATGAAGCCGGTAAAATCGGATACCCAACCGACTTTACAATATATGACACGGATGACTCACGCTCGCTTCTTAAATCTATTATCAAAGAGCAGGGGCTGAATGATTCACTCTACAAACCCAACATAATTCACAACCGGATTTCCTCTGCTAAAAACGGATTGATGGGACCGGAGGAATACCAGAAAGATTTTAATGTACAGGCGGACGATGCATCATCCGGGCGACCGAAGCTCGGTGAGTTATATACCTTATATCAGCAACGGTGTTTTAAAGCGGGCGCAATGGATTTTGATGATTTGCTTTTTAAAATGTTTCTGCTGCTGGATAAATTTCCGGATGTGCTTTACAAATATCAGCACCGGTTCCGTTACATTCTGATTGATGAATATCAGGACACCAATTTTGCCCAGTATATGATTACAAAAAAATTAGGCGATGTGCATCAGAATATTTGTGTGGTGGGTGATGATGCTCAGAGTATTTATTCATTTCGCGGAGCAAACATAGCCAACATCCTGAATTTTGAGCGCGATTATCCCGATCTTAAAACCTTTAAGCTGGAACAGAACTACCGTTCTACTCAACATATTGTTCTTGCCGCCAACAAAGTGATTAGTAATAATAAAACGCAAATCACTAAAGAAATTTGGACAGAGAACAGTGAGGGTGAGAAAATAAAAGTGATGAGAGCTATAAGCGATAACGATGAAGGTCGTTTGGTGGTGGACGGCATCTTTGAAGACAAGATGCGTCATCAGATGCACAACCGTGAGTTTGCCATTCTTTACCGGACCAATGCACAATCACGTGCATTTGAAGAAGCCTTGCGGCGGCTGAATATTCCATATATAGTTTACGGCGGCGTATCTTTCTATCAGCGAAAAGAAATTAAAGACTTAATTGCATATCTCCGGCTGACAGTAAATCATAATGATGAAGAAGCATTGAAGCGCATCATTAATTATCCGACACGCGGTATTGGTCAAACTACTATGGAGAAAGTAGCGCTTGTGGCAAATGAAACAGGGAAAAATTTATGGGAAGTATTGAGCAATGCCAAAGAACTGTTACAGGGAAACCGATCTTTTCAGCATATTGAAGACTTTGTCAATATGGTAAAAAGCTGGGCGCTTATGCTTAAAACACATAACGCTTATGACCTTGCGGCAATCATAGGAAAATCATCGGGTATTCTTAAAGAATTATATAATGACAAAACCGTTGAAGGACTTGCACGCTATGAAAATATTCAGGAATTATTAAATGGTATTAAGGAATTCACTGAAAATAACCTGCCTGCCGTAACACCCGACGGAGAAGTAAAGGAGGAACAGTCCACTGATAAATCGTTGGGTACTTACCTACAGGAAATTACACTTCTTACCGATGCGGATAAAGATACAGGAGATAATGACCGGGTGAAACTGATGACCATCCACGCAGCAAAGGGACTGGAATTTTCCAGCGTGTATGTAGTAGGACTGGAAGAAAATCTCTTTCCTTCCATGTTGTCGCTGAATAGCCGCGAAGATTTGGAAGAGGAGAGAAGATTATTTTATGTAGCTATCACCCGAGCAAAAACAAAGCTTACACTTTCGTATGCCACCAGCCGTTATCGTTACGGTTCCCTGATCAACAACGACCCGAGCCGTTTTTTGGAGGAGATTGACAAAAAGGATCTGGAGTTTACTTTTACACAGTCACAGCCGTTTCGTAATCCTTACCATGAAGACAGATTCACTCCGGTATTTACAAAATCCAATATAAAGAAAGCAACGCCGGTACATAAGCCGTCTTCCGATTTTGTTCCTGATGATTTCAGGGAAATACAAGTAGGCATGGAGGTGGAACATCAGCGATTTGGTTTTGGTAAAGTGTTACACTTAGAAGGCACATTGACTGAGCGTATGGCAACCATTCACTTTCAGAACAATGTCGGGCAGAAAAAGATAATGCTCAAGTATGCCAAATTGCGGATATTAAAGAGGAATACATTTTCAGAAAATTAACCCTCTGCCCTTGCCTATATAATTCTATAGAAATTATATTCTGTTTACTAATAACTGTAACACGTTCTCTTTTGTACAGAAGATAATTTTTCGTGGAGTCAGAACAATGAACAATACATTGTTAAGAAATGAAACAGCCTTCTTTATATAAAGAGTTATATTCGCTCACATCAAAAACTAATACTATGAATACAAAAACCTATCTTCTTTCATTTCTGGCAGTTTTTCTGTTTGGAAATGCTTTTGCTGAATGCCCTACCCCTACTACTACACCCAGTGGAAGTGTACAATTGTGTGGCGGCGGCAGTTCCCAATTACTTTCGGCCTCATCCGGCGATTCGTATCAATGGTATAAAGACGGTACAGCCATTGAAGGAGCCACCGACCAGGATTATACCGCGATCAGAAGTGGCGCTTATAGTGTAGATGTTGCATCTGAAGGATGCAGCACCCAATCTTCAGAAGTAGTTACTATTACAAAAACACCATTCCCAAAAATCTTTATTTCTGCAGATGGTGATAATGTTATATGCGAAGGCGAATCCGTTGAGTTAACGGCAGAAACTTACGATGTAGAAAATGCACAGTATCAATGGCTCCGTGGAGGCATTGCTATTGAAGGCGCTACCAATGCCAGCTATTTAGCAGAACAAGGCGGGAAGTTCCGTGTTACTGTTACAAATACCGAAGCAGGTTGCAGCAGAACTTCAGGGGCATCGAATATTATACTAATGAAAGTTAAAGCGATAATTATCCCACTTGGAAATACAGAAATCTGCCCCGGTAATGGTGTAGATTTAATGGTAGTAGATAACGCAGGATTTGGTGCCGAATATCAATGGACAAGATATAACAATGATATTCCGGGCGCTTCTGACTTTCTGTACACTGCAACATTGGATGGACACTATCGTGTTAATGTTACCTCCTCTTTAGGGTGTGCTGGTACCGCTCACTTTGTTAAAGTTACTTACGGACCTTGCAGAATGGAGGGTGATGAAAATGTTTCAGCTAATATATCATCGTACCCTAACCCGACTAACGGAATGTTGTATATAAATAATGCTTCAGATGCGATATCACTTGAGATGTTTAATACTCTTGGTCAAAAGGTTTTAACTTCTTTTGAAACCGATAGAGTTAATTTATCAAACCTTCCAAAAGGATTCTATATAATTAAACTTTATGATGTCAATCACGAAGTAAAGTCGCTGTTAAAGATTCAGAAAGTGTAATACTAATTCAGGTATAAAGAAAAACCGCTTGGGATAACCTGAGCGGTTTTTTTATTTCAGTAATTTGATAAAACAAAAACGCTCTGAAGAATAATCTCCAGAGCGTTTACAGAATTTAATCGGGGAATTATTCTGCTTCCACCTTTGCTTTACCTTTTGCTTTGGCAATAACTTCTTCAGCTATATTATTAGGTGCCGGTGCATAGTGAGAAAATTCCATAATCGAAGTAGCACGGCCTGAAGAAAGGGTACGCAACTGGGTAACATATCCGAACATTTCAGAGAGCGGAACTTTTGCCTTTATCACATTCGCATTGTTTTTCAATTCCATGCTTTCCATTTGTCCGCGGCGGCGGTTTAAATCACCTACCACATCACCGGTATATTGTTCAGGTGTTACCACTTCCACTTTCATAATAGGTTCCAGTAAAATGGGTTTTGCTTTGCGGCTTGCTTCGCGGAAAGCATATTTAGCACAAAGTTCAAATGACATTGAGTCAGAGTCAACCGCGTGAAACGAACCATCAAAAAGTTTTACTTTCAGATTCTCCACTTCGTACCCTGCAAGAACACCACTTTTCATTGCAGACTCAAATCCTTTCTGAACAGCAGGAACAAATTCACGCGGAATAGCTCCGCCGAAGATGGCGTTTTCAAACTGTAATCCTTTCTGACCTTCATCCACCGGACCCAGTTCAATCTGAATGTCCGCAAACTTTCCACGACCACCTGATTGCTTCTTGAATAGCTCACGGTGTGTAATCGTTTGTGTAACCGCTTCTTTGTAAGCTACCTGTGGCGCTCCCTGATTACATTCCACTTTAAACTCACGCTTTAAACGGTCAACTATAATTTCCAAATGCAATTCACCCATTCCACTGATAATGGTCTGGCTGGTATCTTCGTCTGTTTTTACTTTGAATGTTGGATCTTCTTCTGCAAGTTTTGCAAGCGCCATTCCGAGTTTGTCCACATCTGCCTGCGTCTTCGCTTCCACGGCAATACCAATAACCGGTTCAGGGAAAGTGATACTTTCCAATACAATCGGCGCTTTTTCATCGCATAGTGTGTCTCCTGTCTTTATTTCCTTGAAACCAACAGCAGCGCCAATATCGCCGGCTTCAATCCGTTCAATTGGGTTCTGTTTATTGGAGTGCATTTGAAAAATACGAGAGATACGCTCTTTTTTTCCTGAACGGGTATTCAACACATAAGAACCTGCATCTAATCCGCCTGAGTAAACACGGAAGAAAGCAAGACGGCCCACAAACGGGTCAGTCATAATTTTGAAGGCAAGAGCAGCAAATGGTTCCTTTACATCCGGTTTACGAGTAACTTCTTCCTGTGTATCAGGATTAGTACCTGTTACAGCCGGAATATCAACAGGTGAAGGAAGATATTGTACTACTGCATCAAGCATTGCCTGTACGCCTTTGTTCTTAAAAGAAGAACCGCAAAGCATAGGGATAATGGAAATATCAATAGTTGCCTTACGAACTGCCTCGCGGATTTCATCTTCTGTAATGGAGTTTTCATCTGCAAAATATTTCTCCATCAGTTTTTCATCATACTCAGCAACTGCTTCCACTAATTTAGTTCTCCATTCCTTAACATCAGCAATCATATCTTCCGGTATTGGGATTTCGGTGTAAGACATTCCCTGTGTAGCATCATCCCATATCAGCGCTTTATTGGTAACAAGGTCAACTACTCCTTTGAAAGAATCTTCTGCTCCAATGGGTAATTGTAACGGAATGGGATTAGCGCCGAGTTTTTCTTTCACTTGTTTTACCACATCAAGAAAATCAGCACCGCTTCTGTCCATTTTGTTTACAAATCCTATTCTTGGAACCTTATAGCGGTTTGCCTGTCTCCAAACGGTTTCTGATTGTGGCTCTACACCGGATACTGCACAAAACAAAGCCACCACTCCATCCAAAATGCGGAGAGAGCGCTCTACTTCTACTGTGAAATCCACGTGTCCGGGAGTATCAATGATATTTACCTTATAGCTCTTATCGCGATATTTCCAATAAGCAGTAGTAGCAGCAGAGGTTATGGTAATACCGCGTTCTTTTTCCTGTACCATCCAGTCCATAGTAGCTGCTCCATCATGTACTTCTCCAAGCCGGTGTGACACACCTGTGAAATACAAAATACGCTCAGTAGTTGTGGTCTTACCGGCATCAATATGAGCTGCAATACCTATGTTTCTGGTTAATCTTAAATCGAGTGCCATCTTTAATTATTTATCTATGATTTTATTATTTATTTATTACAAAAATTGGTTTTGAAGTATAAAGTCTTTTTGACCTTGCCTCAAAACCAATTAGTGAATCAAATTATCTGTGTACTGTGATAAATTAAACTTTGAAATGGGAGAATGCTTTGTTTGCTTCTGCCATTTTGTGGACATCTTCTTTCTTTTTGAAAGCAGCTCCTTCGCCTTTTGCTGCCGCAATAATTTCGGCAGCGAGTTTATCAGCCATTGATTTTCCATTGCGTTCTGCGGCATAATCAATTAACCATTTCATGCTCAGGAATGTTTTACGAACCGGACGAACTTCCATAGGAATCTGGAAATTGGCTCCACCGATACGGCGACTTTTTACTTCCACAGATGGTGTTACATTTTCCAAT
>CAYRJA010000037.1:0-18762 GCA_964424455.1 uncultured Bifidobacteriaceae bacterium | reverse complement strand
ATGCTTTTTTCCAAAGTTCATAGCCGTTATTCTCCTTTGTAGTTTCACCTATTTTATCTATCGTATCATAAAAAATTCCAAAGGCAACACTTTTCTTTCCATCATTCATTAATGTATTTATAAAGCGAGTTACCATCGGATCGTTGAACTTAGGGTCCGGCTGGAGAGGTCTTTTCTTTGCTCTTGTTTTTCTCATTTATTAATAGCTATTGGTAAGGTTGATTAAAATTTATTTTTTAGCTGTGGCAGCACCGGGTTTAGGTCTTTTAGTTCCGTACTTGCTGCGACTTTTCTTTCGATCGTTTACTCCGGCAGTATCTAATGCACCCCGAACTATATGATAACGAACCCCCGGTAAATCTTTTACACGACCACCGCGAATCAGCACGATAGAGTGTTCCTGAAGATTATGTCCCTCACCCGGAATGTAAGAAATCACTTCTATTCCATTTGTTAAACGAACTTTCGCCACTTTACGAAGTGCAGAGTTTGGTTTTTTAGGAGTAGTAGTGTAAACACGGGTACAAACACCGCGTTTTTGTGGGCTGCTGTCAAGTGCGCGGCTCTTGCTTTTATTTTCAATTTCCGTGCGTCCCTTTCTTACTAATTGTTGTATAGTAGGCATTAATTATTTTTTGTAATTTTTTTGGGAAGGCAAATGTAAGGGATTAATGCAGATTAGCAACTATCAGATAAAGAAATTTACAACAGCAAATAAGGAGCATTAAATAAACAGGCATGAATATGTAAGCCCCGTATTTAGGTGGTTTACCAATAATTACTTTGCAGTTACTTCGTTTTTCAGGACTAAAAACTAAAAAGGAACATTAAATCTATTCCGTCTTTAGAGGAAATGTAACTAATACTTTATTTCCCTTGTCGAGGTATTCCATATTTAGATATGAGGCAGAAATAGCTATTCCTCTACCATGGTTATCAAATATTCTTGTATCATCGAATTTAAGATATTTGTCATAATTAAATCCATCGCCTTCGTCTTCAATCAGAATAGCAAGCTTTTCTCCATTCTTTTTTACAGACACTTTTACACACTTGTTCTTATGCTCAGGTAATTGCAGCCTTCGTTCTATTTCCTCCTGCAACTTCCCGGATTCAATTAATGGTGTTTTTTCATCGTAAGTAATTCCAAGATTTCCATGTTCAACTGCATTCGCTAATAATTCAGAAATGAACATTGCTTCTTCAGGAACCGGACAAATATTGGCTATTCGAACAGCCAAAAAATCACCTTCCTGAACAGTTTTGTATCTAAACACACCTTCCTGAAGCAGACGGAAAGAATTTTCACTGAGCTGAAGTTTATGTAACAATTCCTTCTGCCTCTGATAGTCTAAAGTGGCAGCACGTATGGTGCTTAACAAAACATCCTTCTTTACCGGTTTTGTCAGATAAAAATAAGCCCCCGAATCAATTCCGGTTTTTATATGTTCAGGGTTATCCATCCCTGTTTGCATTATAACCTGTATAGGTTCATATTGCGGTTGTTCACGAATCCATTTCAGTAAATCAATACCGCTCATGCCGGGCATATCCCAATCAAGAAGAACGACTGCGATTTTTTCAGAATTCTCCTTCAGTATCTTTTGACCTGTAACAGCGTCATTAGCAGTTAATAAAGTATAATCCTCTTTTAAAAGGACAGGTGAAATAAATTCAATAAACAACTGATCGTCATCTACTAATAACAGGGTTTGCATTAATATTAAAGGTGTTTCAGATCATTCTATACGGAAAAAGCTCAATGTTGTTTTCCCGCAATCACACAAGTCTTTTTTATTTTCTTCACATCGCCTGACACATCGAATACTTCTGCATACACAATATATATTCCTACTTTAGTACGCATACCTTCATCAGTAGTACCATCCCATGTGAGAAATCCGCTTTGTGCCAGCAATTCGTTTTTCACTAAGTCACGGGTTAATCTTCCTTCTTTATCATATATTCTGAAATTGCCTATAAACCCCGGTTGATCAAACTTGTATTGAATTACTGCGAAGTCGTTATATCCATCCTGATCAGGTGAAAATACCTGTGGTTCAATTGAAATTTCATCTGTTGTTATTGAAATATCTCTGTATTGCGAATTAAGATAGGTTGGTGTACCGAACCCGACAGTTGAAGCAGCGCTGTGCCAGTTGGATGAGTCCTGAGTGGGGGCATTAAAACTCATTCGTTCCAGCGAAACACCGTTCTTATCATCCAGCAGTGGAGAATGCCACGACTGGTTGTATTTTAATTCATCAATAATTTTTTGCCCGCCTGAAAAAATCAGGATATCGCCCTTGTCATCGGGCATAGCAGGCAAACTGCTTATTTTGATTAATGCTTTTGGATTTCTAACAATATAATTCTGCTGTACCCAATCAGGATTTTGTGTTAGTACAACATAATCGTCAGGAAAAAACAAATAACCTGTACTCACTTGCTTGATACTGCTAATACCCGCAGAATCATTCCGGTTAGCCACATACAAATCTTTCAGGTCAATAATCTTTTGAGAACGGTTGTAAAGCTCTAAATAATCGTAACCATAAGTGGCAGGATTGAAAAGCGCTTCATTAATTATGATGTCAAACGAATCAATGGCTTCCGGAATAGCAAACTGAGCAAAATTATTCGAACCAATCAGGTTGCCGCTGCAATCCGTAACATTATTTACTGTAACATCATAAACTTTATTCTTCTGTATCAGAACCGGCAACATAAGTGTCACATTTATTCCCGATGCATCAATACTTGCCTTTTTCGGATTGCCTATTCCACTGCTGACTGAATATCCTGTTACAGATACAGCAAGTGCGCTGTCCATCCGTTCGCTGAACACAAGTTGAATGGTAGAGTCATTCAGTACCAATGCCTGTAACAGCGCAGGCGCCAGTGTGTCCGGATTGAATCCGTAAACAGAGTTTCTTTTACCCGGTGTTCCACCCGACGGATCCGCGGATGCTTTCCAGTTATTATCTTCACCGCAGGGGTTATTAGGGTCAATTAATTCGAGCGACCATCCACCGTTTTTCTTGATTGCATCTCCATACCATGAATCACTGTAATTGACTACAGAAATAATTCTTCCGTTTGAATCTTTTAGTTTCAAACTGTCGCTACTGTTATTTAATGAGGGAAACGAAGCCAATCCCATAACGCTTCCATATAAAGTAAACTGGTCTTTATTAACTGAGGAGCACAAAATCAAAAAACTATCGGGCTGAAGAATATATTCAGAAAGTAGTTGAGTAGCAGCCGCATCAGAAAAACTCCATCCTGCCAAATCTATTGGAAAAGGGCTGTTATTATATAACTCTACCCATTCCACATTAGGTAAAGCAACAGGCGGAGCGGGATTAGCCATGATTTCATTTATTATTACATCATTTATCATCGGCAGGTAATAGAGAAAGTTCACTTCCTTATGCACTAATAAATTCCCCGACAAATCTTCAACACTATCAACAGATAAAATATAATTATTCCCGCTTTGAAGGGGATTATCAAAGTACAGATGAACAAGTAATGGATTTGAATTATCCTGAACTGCATCAGTTGCTGTTCCTATACCGTTATTAACTGAATAATTTTTGGGAGTTTGAGCTGATATAGCTTCAACAGGCTCGGTAAAAAATACATCCAACAAGTTTGCAGAGATTACACTAACTTTTGAAATATCCGGAGGAATATTGTCAATTATTACAGGACCCACATAAAAATCATCAAAGTAAAATTTGGTACTGTATGATGTGGCATATTGAATATAAACACCAAAGTAACTGCTTGTCTTATAAGTAGAATCAATTACAGTTCCCTGTAACACATAATTGCTTCCTGTTCCGGTTACATCTGTAAATAGCGACCATAAATAAGAGTTATCTCTGATGACCTTTACTTTCACAGGATTGTTTGTTGTACTTGTTATCAGATTTTGAGAGCTATTAATAATTGCCTGATAAGTTTTTCCTGTCTGTTTGTAAAGTGAAATATCATTCATGCTTCTCCCAAAAGCAACAGAGTAGCCATGACAATCACCTGCTTTAATATTTGCAGAGTCAGAAGTAAGAAATACATTAATATAACTCTTGGTACTTATCTTAAATTTTGGATTTGCAAAAAATTCCCATTGACAATTTGCACTTAATGCAGATGGCGTAACTAATTGTAAAGATGTGTAAGTAACAGCGGGACCGTTTGAATGAAGTTGTCCACCTAATATTTCCCATGAAGCTGTATCTCCTGACCATTTCGGATTATTGCTAAAATCTCCGTCATCAAAACTGTCGCTCACCTGAGCAAATACACTTCCTGCAAAAAGTGAAATGAAACAGAGAAGAATATATTTCTGAGCCATCTTATGATTTTCAGAGCGAAGATGTAAAAATTATTTTATCAATCAATTATATAACCTTTCTGATATTTTGTTTTCAGAGTAAACTATTTTTGCACCTTAACAAAATCTAAAATGAAAGTTGCTGTTGTTGGCGCTACCGGATTGGTAGGCACTGTAATACTGAAAGTGCTGGAGGAAAGAAATTTTCCGGCTACAGAATTAATTCCGGTTGCCTCTGAAAAGTCAGTTGGTAAGAGCGTTTCATTTAAAGGAAAGAATTATAAAATCGTTTCGCTTACAGATGCCGTTGCTGCAAAACCGGCAATAGCATTGTTCTCTGCCGGTTCCGGTGTGTCACTCGAATGGGCTCCAAAATTTGCAGCAGCCGGGACAACAGTAATAGATAACTCGTCTGCATGGAGGATGCACGATGAAAAAAAACTAATTGTTCCTGAAATCAATGGTGATGTACTAACTGTAACAGACAAAATAATTGCCAACCCAAACTGCTCTACTATTCAGATGGTGATGGTGTTAAGTCCGCTTCATAAAAGATACGGTATAAAAAGAATTGTGGTCAGCACATATCAGTCAGTTAGCGGAACGGGGGCTAAGGCAGTTCAGCAAATGTTGAATGAGCGAAGTAATGTTGAGGGAGAAATGGCTTATCCGTACCCTATTGATATGAATTGTCTTCCTCATATTGATGTGTTTACCGAAAACGGATACACAAAGGAAGAGATGAAAATGGTGAATGAAACACGCAAAATCTTACGCGCACCGGAAATAGAAGTGTGCCCTACAACAGTTCGTATTCCGGTGAAAGGCGGACATTCCGAAAGTGTGAATGTGGAGTTTGAAAAAGATTTTGACATGGTAGAAGTCACCCAACTGTTACAGCAAACACCCGGAGTGGTAGTGCAGGATAATCCTGCGGAAAAAATTTATCCGATGCCTTTATATGCAGAGGGAAAAGATGAAGTATTTGTTGGCAGAATCCGGCGTGATTTTTCTCAACCCAATTCACTCAACTGCTGGATTGTAGCAGATAATTTAAGAAAGGGCGCTGCAACTAATGCCGTTCAGATTGCAGAGTATCTTGTTTCTGAAAAATTACTTTAGGGAAAAAAATCTATTGACTGCGAGATGAAAATCTTGGAAGAATATAGTTTGTTAACTTAAGCATATTTCAACCTTCCCTTAGGTTCGGGAATCGGACGATTTAGCGATTTGGCAGTTTCAATCCACTCTTCTATAACAGTTTCTACATTATTGAGTGCATCTTTATGTGTGAGCCCATCTGCCATGCACCCGGGCAGCTCTGGAACTTCAGCAATAAATGCCTTATCTTCTTTACTCCAGTAGATGATGATTTCGTAGCGATTCATTTTATTTCAGTTAGTTTGTAATGGATGAGAATGTTTCTGATTTGTTTTACCTGGTACGGTTTTGCTTTTGATTTGTTAGATTGAATGTTGATGATTTCTGCAATGCCTTATTTATAAAAAATATAATGACTTCCTTTAATTCTCATCTTAAATCCCAAATCAAAAAGTAATTGACAAAGTTCGTTAAAAGAAATGTTCCGGTCGGAAGTTGCCTGAAGAATTTTTATAAGAAATTTCTGTCGGTTACTTATTATTATTAGAAAACTTTAAACTATTACTGACTTCTTTTTCAGAAGTTGATTCTAAAAAAACTCTGTCGCTTCTTTTAAATTGCTATTAAATGTTAGAAGTAAAGATATAAAAATATCTGCATCTCTGATTTCGGCTTTTTACTCTCCATAATACAAACCCATTTAAGTTGCACATCAATTTTAGCATTGATTATCAATGTCATTTTATGATGACACATTAAAATACTTTCCGGTAAAGCTTGGTAATATGGATTCCGACAAATACATTTGCCGTCCTAAAAATTTAAAAGTAAAAAATTTAATACTGTGAATACATTAAGTTACAGAACCATTTCTGCCAACAACAAAACAGTCAAGCGCGAATGGTTAATCGTTGATGCGGAAAATCAGGTACTCGGCAGAATAGCTACAAAAATTGCTACTGCACTGATGGGTAAACGCAAACCCTATTTCACTTCACATGTTGACTGCGGTGATTATGTAATCGTTATCAATGCAGCAAAAGTGAAACTGACCGGAAAGAAAATGGATGACAAACAAACCATCACTTTCAGCGGCTATCCCGGAGGACAAAAGGTAGAAACTGCCCGCAACCTTCTGATCCGCAAACCGACTCAGTTGCTGGAAGATGCTGTAAAGGACATGCTGCCTCACACTAAACTCGGCAATGCGATGTTTAAAAAGTTGCATGTGTTTGCAGATGAAAAACATCCACATGTTGCACAAAATCCAAAACCTCTTAAATAATATCAATGGAAAAAACTAACGCATTAGGAAGAAGAAAAGAAGCGTCTGCACGGGTAAATTTTATCCATGGCAGCGGCAACGGTAAAATCACTATCAATGGTGTTGACCATAAAACCTATTTTCCTCAGGGTATTTATCAACTGATTGTAGAGCAGCCCTTCAAACTGCTCGAGATTTCAGACAAACAGGATGTTGAAGTAACCACCACAGGCGGTGGAGTAAAAGGTCAGGCGGAAGCAATTCGCCTCGGCATTTCCCGCGGACTGCTGAAAATAAATCCGGAATACCGTACTGCACTGAAAGCAGCCGGCTTCCTTACACGCGATCCGCGTGCTGTAGAGCGTAAAAAACCCGGTCGTAAAAAGGCAAGAAAGAGATTCCAGTTCAGCAAACGTTAATCTTATTAATAACCTCATTCAACTTTTCATAATGGAAAAAATTAATCAGCAGCAATTACTCGAAGCAGGAGTTCACTTCGGACATCTTCGTAAAAAGTGGAATCCGAGAATGCTTCCTAATATTTTTACAGAGAAAAAAGGCATACATATCATAGACCTGAACCGCACAGTGGAAGCGCTCGAAGAAAGTGCAGCAGCGCTTCGCAGTATTGCACGCAGCGGTAAAAAGATTTTATTTGTTGCCACGAAGAAACAGGCAAAGAATATTGTTTCCGATGCAGCCAACAAAGTGAATATGCCTTTTGTAACAGAGCGTTGGCTCGGAGGTATGCTTACCAACTTTGCCACTATCCGCAAATCAGTGAAGAAGATGCAAAGCATAGAGCGTATGATGACTGACGGAACTTTTGAAAGCATCACCAAGAAGGAGCGTCTGCAACTGACTCGTGAAAAAGCAAAACTAGAGAAAGTACTCGGCGGTATTGAGCAGCTTACCAGAATTCCTTCTGCCATTTACTTAGTGGATATTGGCCATGAGCATATCGCTTTAGCCGAAGCAAAGAAGTTGAACATTCAGACATTCGGAATGGTGGACACGAACTGCGACCCAACCACTGTTGACTTTGCTATTCCTTCCAACGATGATGCGACTAAATCAATTGAAATTGTAACAGATTATCTGACTAAAGCGATTATTGAAGGATTAGAAGAAAGAAAGATAGACAAAGACAATGCAGATGCAACTGAGGCAGAAGAAGCAACAGAGCATAAAGCAGTATTTGCTAACATGGAAGAAGGCGAAGAATCAGAAGGAGGAAAGAGAAGAGCGCCTTCAGGTGGCGGAACACGCCGTAGAAGCGGGACAGATAGAAGAGGTGGTGGCGGAAACCGTGGTGGCAGCAAAGTAGGAGGCAGCCGTCCGAAATAAGAGTGAACTAATATAACGAAATTAATTACCAATTTAAAGAAATAAGATACAATGGAAATTACAGCATCAGCCGTTAATCAACTTCGCCAAAAAACCGGCGCTGGATTAATGGATTGTAAAAAAGCCCTCACAGAAGCAAATGGTGACTTTGAAGCGGCTATAGATATATTAAGAAAGAAAGGACAGAAAGTGTCTGCCCTTCGTTCCGATCGTGAAGCAAAAGAAGGAGTAGTTTATGCTCTTACTTCCGGTGATGGAAAAACAGGAGTTGTGGTATGCCTCGGGTGTGAAACTGATTTTGTTGCAAAGAATGCTGAGTTCATAGACTTTGCAAAAGTTGCCGCAGAAACCGCTTTAAAAACCAATGTAAAATCGCTAAACGAACTGTTACAGCAAAATATCGGAAGCATAACCATTGCTGACAAGGTTGCTGATATGGTTGGTAAGATTGGAGAAAAGATAGAGTTGAAGAAATTTGAACGTCTTGAAGGCGCTTGTGTAGTTCCCTATATTCACGCAGGATACAAAATCGGAGTATTGATTTCGTTGAATATCGCAGGCGAAAAAGTAACCGCCACCGGAAAGGATTTGGCAATGCAAATTGCTGCAATGAACCCTGTGGCAGTAGATAAAGACGGAGTTCCGCAGGCAACAATTGACAGAGAACTGGATATTGCCCGCGAGCAAATCCGTGCAGAAGGAAAACCGGACAGTATGCTTGATAAGATCGCAGCGGGAAAGCTTCAGAAATTTTTCAAAGAGAACACACTCATCAATCAGCAGTTTGTGAAAGACAGTAATAAGACCATTGCCGATGTGCTGAAAGAAGTTGATGCGAATCTCAAAGTCAACTCGTTCATAAGAATGAGTTTAACCTAAAGAAAAAGAGAGAACCAAAAGTTCTCTCTTTTTTTTGTCTTGTAAAATTGAAGAAAGTTAAACCGACAGACACATAACAAGCTCAGAACTACAGGTTGTAAATTCTGTGTTACATTCGTACCGAAATATTTTATTAAATGCCAGTCAAATACAAACGCATATTACTTAAACTCTCCGGGGAGTCACTCATGGGTAAACAACAATTCGGTATTGACCCGGCAATGACAAAACTTTATGCTACCGAAATAAAAAGCGCTGTGGATGCAGGTGTGCAGGTGGCAATTGTAATTGGAGGAGGTAATATTTTCCGCGGAATGGATGGAGAGGAAAGTGGCATTGACCGGGCACAGGGCGATTATATGGGTATGCTTGCCACAGTGATGAATGGCATTGCCTTACAAAGTATCATAGAGAAAACAGGAATTAAAACACGGCTGCAATCCGCCATTCCTATTGAAGAAGTAAGTGAGCCGTTTATCCGTCGACGAGCTATTCGTCATTTAGAAAAAGGCAGAGTAGTGATTTTTGCTGCAGGCACCGGCAATCCTTATTTTACAACAGATACTGCCGCTGCGCTCCGCTCTATAGAAATAGAGGCAAATGTGTTACTAAAAGGTACTCGCGTGGATGGTATTTATGATTGCGATCCCGAAAAAAACAAGGATGCAAAAAAAATTGAAACGCTCTCTTTTACGGATGCTTACAAACATAACTTGAGCGTGATGGATATGACTGCGTTTACTTTATGCCGTGAAAACAATATGCCCATCATTGTATTCGATGCGAATAAACCCGGCAACCTGCTGAAAGTTTTAGAAGGGAAAAAAATCGGAACCTTAGTAAAGAATTAATTGCTGTTTTCTGTTATAGTTTCTGTAACACTATCCATAATATCATTGGTGACACAGCTCCGGAACGGGATATACTTTGTTCTTCTGCTGTACCTGTATTCTTTCTTATTTATGTATGATGATATCCGAAGCAGTAGAAATATATACAGTTGTACAATTTTTTTTCAAAATAATGAAAGAGAGAAATTACTTTTGTCACAAAGCCACTATTTATGACACTAAATGACTTGATAAATAATGCAAAAGCTCAGATGGATAAAGTGATTCAGCACTTTGAGCAAGAACTATCTAAGGTGCGAGCCGGAAAAATCAGTCCGAATATTGTTGATGGTATTACTGTAGATTACTATGGTACGCAAACACCGATTAACCAGGTTGCAAATGTTGCCGCGGTAGATGCCCGCACTCTAAATATACAGCCATGGGAAAAGAAAATGCTCGAACAAATTGAACGTGCTATTAATGCAGCAAACATCGGCATCAATCCGCATAATGATGGCGCTATGATAAAATTGTTTCAACCACCGCTTACTGAAGAACGCAGAAGAGAATATGTGAAGAAGGCACATGCACTGGCGGAAACGACACGCGTGAGCATCCGTAATATTCGCAGAGATACCAACGAACAGGTAAAGAAATCAGATAAAGAACATATTGCAGAAGACGAAATTAAAGGTGCGGAAGCCCGGGTTCAGCAACTTACAGACAGTTTTATTGCCACAATAGAAAAGCATCTGCAAGTGAAAGAGAAGGAGATTATGACCGTGTAGTCTGTTTCATTTCTGACAATAATTTTTCAGATATCCATTTCACTGTCTGAGCAATCGGAGTAAACTGAAAATCCATTGCCTCTTTTACCTTGGTATTATCATAATAAAATTTTTGAGTGGAAATGCGTGCGGTTTCTTTTGTAACTAATGGCTTGCTGCCTGCAAATAAAGACTGAATCTTAAATATTCTCCATGCTGCTTCAGCTAATACCCCTGAGACCTTAATCGCAGGGTGTTTCTTCTCAAGGGCATCTGCAATAGAAAAGAGAAAATCTTTATAGGAAACATTTTCTCCGTTAAGAATAAACCGTTCATTATTGTAATCGCTGTTCATCAGTAGAATCATCAGTTCGATAACATCCTGCACATCTACAAATCCATTTACTCCCTCTGTATAAGCCGGCATTCCTTTATAAATATCAGAAAAGAATTTACAGGTTCCGTGTTTCCAGTTTCCTGCACCAAGCACCACGGAAGGATTCACTATCACTGCATTTAATCCTTCCGCAATTCCGCGCCATACTTCCATTTCTGCGAGATATTTTGAAATCGCATACTCACTGTTGAGCGGACTATCCTGCCATTTTGTTTTTTCATTAATATGGTTATAAGTGGGCGTTCTTCCTAACGCAGCAATGGAACTGACATGCAACAACTTTACTGACCCGTTGTCCAAAGCTGCATTTACCACATTAGCAGTTCCTGTTACATTGATTTGGTGTAACAGTTTTTTATCTTTAGAAAGAAAGGAAACCAATCCTGCGCAATGGTAAACTTTATCACAACCCTGCATGGCTTCTTTCAATGAAATAACATCTAAGATATCTCCTTCTACCCAATCTATTTTAGCAGCAATATCATCAGGAAACGAATTGCGATTGATTGATTGATTTCTTACAAGAGCACGAACAGGATCTTCCTGCCTGATTAATTTCTGAAGCAGATATTTTCCAATAAACCCTGTGCCGCCTGTTACTAATATCATTGTGTTATTCCATCTATTTCTCCAACAAAGAAAATAAAAAACCCCTGTGATAAATCACAAGGGTCTTAGAAATCCAATTCATAATATTATGGAACAAGTACGGGGCGTTTTATGCTATGAAAAACTTCTCCTCCGCAACTGTCTTCTGTAGCGCCTGTTACAGAACTCAGCACATTCACTTCTCCTCTTATTCTTAATGCTCCCATAAATGCCATAATCAATGCTTCTTTAAACTTAATCGTGGCTGGATCGGGAATCACTAACTGAACAGGAGAGTAATATTTGATTCTTTCAACCAGAAGTTTATTGAAAGCGCCACCACCCGTTACCAGCATCTGAGAACCTTCCTTTGCGATACCTTCATTATTAATTACTGTTGTAACATCCTTTCCGATTTGCATGGCAATGTGCTCTATTGCTGTCCGCAGTTTATCTTCAACACTCATTCTGTATTTTCTAAAAATGGGTTGAAAGACTTTTGTCACCCAGCCTCCACCGAGCGATTTAGGATATGTTTTCTCATAATACCACTGCGTATTCATTTCACCAAGCAATTCCTCGTTCACACTTCCTTCACGCGCCATCAATCCGTCTTTATCAAACTCTAAATCAATTTCATTTGCCAAAGCATTCAATACCATGTTGGCGCCACAAATGTCAAACCCAATCAATCGTCCGTCATTCAGTTTTGCGGAAACATTGGCAATGCCTCCAATATTCAGACAGAAGCGGAAATTCTGGAACAGAAGTTTATCGCCAATCGGAGCTATCGGAGCGCCCTGTCCGCCGAGTGCAACATCAATGGTTCTGAAATTAGCAATCACATGCTGACCGCACTCAGCAACAATTGCCGCCGGATCGCCTATCTGGCTGGTCATTTGATTTTCCGGTTGATGAAAAACGGTTTGACCATGGGAGGCAATGAAATCCACTTTACCTTCTAAGCCCTTTTCTTCAATAAATTTCTTAATCACTTCTCCAAGATAATGGCCGAAGAACGCATCTGTTTTCAAATAGGTTACAGCATTCTGCAATACTAAACTTTGAAGACGCAGTTTCCATTTTTGAGGAAAAGACACACACTCGGCTACTTCAATCTTGTATGTCCACTTACCATTGTTTTCATCGAAAACACAATAAGCAAGGTCAAGTCCATCCATTGAACTGCCCGACATCAAACCAATTACTTTGTAAGAACTCATAAGTTTTTTATTATTTAATAAATTTTAAAATTGTTGGATAAAGATTTGCTAAAGAATGACAATAATCATCATAGACTGTTTAAAAAGTTTACAAAACTATTATTAAACAGATAAATTCATACTAATAAAATTTATGATTTTTCAGGCAATCCCTTGAGCAGACATTCTACTTAAGCAAAGTAACATCTCCTTTATATCTTAATTCTCTGCCCTTCTCTGTTGTAATTCGGATGTAGTACAGGTACACGCCAGGGTTAAGCGCTTTACCGTGGAAAGAACCGTCCCATCCTTCATTAAACCCATCTCCGGAATAAACAAGTTCTCCCCATCTATTGAATACCTGCATGTTTACATTGGTAATATAGGTTCCATAAACTTTAAATATTTCATTCATCCCATTACTGTTTGGCGTAAATGCAGACGGTATAAATACAACCGCAGGAGGAACGATAATATACGGACCTAAACTGAATGTATCGGAACATCCTAATTCATTGACTGCGATTAAGGTTACTACATATCTTCCGGTATCATTATAAATGTGAACAGGGTTTTTTGTGTTGCTTTCATCTCCATCACCAAAATTCCACAAGAAATCTTTCCCATTGGAGGTTTGGTTAAAAAAGAAAACAGATGCAGATGTTTTTTCAACTGTAACATTAATAGTGGGACTTGAAGTAAATAATGCAACAGGAGTAGGTACTACTTTTATATAGTCTGTTTTTGTAAGAGAGTCCTTGCAACCAAACGGATTAACAGCAACCAATTTTACTGAGTAAACTCCCGGTCCATAATGATGAGAAGGATTGTAGATGGTATCAGCAGTGTTGTCGCCAAAACTCCATAGATACAGGGAAGCGCCATTGCTGAGATTCAGAAAACTGACATCCAGTTGGTCGCAGCCCGAGAAATTTACCGCATCGAAATCTGCGTTGGGGGAAATATTTACATCCATACTCTTAGAAAAGGCAGTACTCTGACAGCCGCCTTGGTCCACAGTAAGTGAAATATTTTCTGTACCTATCGAAGAATATTTTACTGATATAGGTCCCGGTCCATTGGCGGAACCGGAAATAACCTGTCCGTTCCCAAAACTCCAGTTGTATATCGCTCCGGGTTTTGCTGAGCCGTTAAATAATAATGTCGTCGTTGCACCTGCACAAATTGCTGAAGGAGATATGGTAAATGAAGATAGCGGATATGAATTTACTGTTATCTGGTTAGAAGTAGAATCTACACATCCTTTATCTGTTACAAACAGCCTGCTTGTAAAGACTCCTCCGGCATTGTACGCGACCGACTGTGCGCCCGCTCCTGTTGCCGACTGCGGTGTTCCTCCGTCAAATATCCAGTTATAGGTTGCCCCGGATCCTGCATTGCCGGTAAAGCTCATTGTAACACTTTCACCCTCACAAATAGTTGCAGGAGAAATATTGAACGATACTACCGGCAGCGGGTTTACTGTAACATCTTGTGTAAACATCGGTGAAGTACATCCGTTTTCTGTTACAGTGAGTGAAACTGTTTTAGTTCCTTCTGTTGTCCAGACAACTCTTTGCGGACCTTGTCCTGAACCCGGAGTAGCTGTACCTCCATCAAAATTCCAGTTGTATGAAGCTGAACCTGAAGCGCTGCCTGTGTAGTTTAGAAAAGTAGGGTTGTTATTACAGACAGATGAAAAGGTTGAACTGAAATCTGCATTAGGAATACTATAGACATTAATAGTATTTACTATAGAGGAGGAACATCCATTTTCGGTTACCTGCAAACTCACATTATATACACCGGAGGCAGTCCAGGTCACCGTTTGCGGACCCCGCCCGGTACCGGGATTTCCGGTGCCTCCACCAAAATTCCAAGTATATGTAGCAACGCCTGTGGCGTTTCCTGTATAGGTAAGAATCGAATTTGTTCCTAAGCAAATAGTATTGCTATTATTCGAGAAAGTAGCGGTGGGAGTTGGGTTAACAGTTATGTTTACTGATGTTACAGAAGAAGAGCACCCTCCTTCGTCCACTGAAAGTGTTACTGTTTTTGTTCCGGCTGTTGTCCAGATTACAGATTGTGGTCCCTGAGTTGTTCCCCCGGGCGTGGCATTTCCACCGGAAAGATTCCAGTTGTAAACTGCACTTGCTTTTGCATTGCCTGTATATTGTATTGACAACGGAGCATTGGCACAAACCGACATAGCAGCCGGATTGAAAGAAGAGGTAGGTACAGGGTTAACGTTTATGATATTTGTTGTAACAGATGAAGTACAGCCATTTTCGGTTACTTCTAAGGTAATATCATAGCTTCCTGCAGATGACCATGTTACCGAGTGAGGACCCACACCGGTACCAGGAACTGCACTCCCTCCTTTAAAGTCCCAAGCATAAGTTGCTCCCGAACCTGCTCCTCCTGTATAAGTTATTGTTGCTGTTTTCCCAATGCAAATGGATGAAGAACTTATTGAAAATGCAGAAGATGGCGCAGCATAAACCATAATATTTTTCGGTGAAGAAATGGCAGTACATCCTCCGTAAGCTACTGAAAGTGTTACAGCTTTATTCCCTGCTGTCATCCACGATACGGATTGTGGTCCTTGCCCGTTACCCGGTGTGGCAATTCCTCCGCCAAAATCCCATGTATAAGTTGCAGCCGCAGGAGCTCCTCCAGTATAAGTAATTGTTGCTGCACTGCCAACACATACTGAGTTTGAAGAAATAGTAAATTTAGGTGAAGGTGCCGGTTTTATAACTACCGAAGCAGTAAGATTGGCAGAACTACAACTGTTTTCAGTAACCTGCAGTGAAACATTATATGTGCCTGAACTATCCCATTTCACTAAATGAGGGCCTATGCCATTACCGGGAGTTGCTATGCCGCTTCCGAAGTTCCATGAATAAGTAGCATTATTAGAAGCATTGCCTATATAAGTAAGTGTTGCCGTTTCACCCGGGCATACAGAATTAGGCGAAGCGGTAAAGGTTGCTGTCGGAGTTGGGTTAATTGTGATGGTTTTTGCGGTGGGTGCGGACACACACGCGCCGGTTCCTACGGTCAATGAAACTGTTTTAGATCCGGAAGTGCCCCAAGTTACCTGATGAGGTCCCTGTCCGGTTGCTGTGGCAGGATTAGATCCTGTTCCAAAATTCCAGTTGTAAGTATCATTGGCTGCACCATTGCCCGTATAGGTAAAAGTAACCCGCTGCCCTGTACAGGCAGTTGAATTAGTGAATGACGAAGTGGGGGGATTATTGTTTACTGTAACAGGCGCACTGAATGATGATCCGGTGCATCCGCTTGCTGTAACAACAACTAAAGAAACTGTATGATTTCCGGCAGGCAAAGGCCATGAAACAGAAATAGGTCCTTGTCCCGATGAAGGAGTGGCTGTGCCGCCATTAAAATTCCAGTTATAGGTATCTCCGGGTGCTCCTGTTCCTGTGTAATTCAATACTGCTGTCAAACAACCGGCAGGAGCAGAGGTAAAATTCCCTGTTGGCGGGGCAGAAACTGTAACAGAAGAAGTGATGGTATCTGATTTACATCCGTTTAAGTCTGTAACTGTCAATGTTACTTTTTCAATAGCCGGGTTATTCCATTTTATTTTAAAGGGACCTTTATCTATGCCTGAAATTATAGTACCTGTTCCAAATGTCCATGTATATGTTGCTCCTGTTGCAGCGCTTCCTGTAAAAATTATATCTGCTGTTTGCCCCGGACACAACGGAGAAGGAGATATTGAAAAATCCGCCACAGGAGATGCTGCAACGGTTACTGCTTTTGTAGTTACCGTACTACAGCCGTTTCCATTATCTACAGTTAGTGTTACAGTATAGGTTCCTGCCGCAGTCCAGGTAACCTGCTGAGCGCCTGATCCTGTTCCGGGTACGGCAACACCTCCGTTAAAATCCCATGTATAGGTTGCGCCTGCACAAATCGCTGTTCCGGCGGGAGTTATTGTGCATGGCTTACCACTACAGGCAGTTGCAGGGCTGACTGAAAGTGAAATATTGGGCTTGGGAATAATTGTAACAGGAATAGAAACCTGTTTACCTACACATGTTCCCATTTTGGGTGTGACCTTAAATGTTACAGAAGAAGATGGGCAGGTATTATTTAAAATAGAGGTAGATATATTACCACTCCCTGACATTCCATTCGTTGCAGTCCAATCAAGTGATGCTCCCGAAACACAAGAGGATAAATTGACATTAAATTGTGTATTTGAACATGCTGTTACAGGAGTGGGTGATGCAGTTACTTCAGGAACAGGATTTACTGCAACATTTTTCGCGCTCAATCCCGCCACCGTGTTTCCACAAACATCAGAAATTATTGGAGGTGGAATACTTAATGACTGTACAGCACATATTGAAGAAGGACAATTAGGGATAGTTAATTGTAAAACTGTGCTTCCCTGACTTTCACCACAAACACCAACACTACCGGAATAACTTCCGAATGTAACTGGAACTGAAGCCCATGGATGTGTAACAGTATAGGGCGGCACACCGTCGTAAGCAGTAACATTCATTGTAAGAGCGCATTCATCTGCGCACAATGTCCCCGGTGAAACAGACCAAAGGTCATTAGCGGGACCTGAAGGATTCCCTACTGTATAACCTACTACATAAGCGCTGAATGTCGGGTTAAAAGAGAGATCAGTATAAATGTAGTTTGTATTACATCCGCCACTGCCATAAGTTCTTGTCAGGTGTTCTGTAAGAGTTATTGTTTGTGTTGTACATTGTGGAAGGAAACAACACGCAAGTGTTTGCCGCATATCTATATCACTTATCCATGCCCATCCGGGGTCATAGTAATTCGGATCTGAAGAATCAAGCTCCCAGTATTCTGTAGTATTTACTGGATCTCTGCCACAGGAAGTTGTAAAATACATGCGACCATCTCCCAATACTGCACTACTAGATAAGTTAGTACTAAAATTACATGAGACATAGAAATTTCTCATTGTAACACCTGCAGGGATGGTTACATTCAGATTAGAAGCGGATGCAGCCGGCTGGTAACAACTTGGAATAGTCCCTCCTGTCCATTTAGCAACAGGTCCTGTAACAGGCGGGTCTATGGTTACGGGGTAAACTCTTTCAGGGCTCTTTAACCAATCTGCCGGAACAATGATTTGAATAATATGTTTCCCATTTTCATTTTTGATATTGTAAGTTCCTGACAAGAATTTTTTGCTGCGGTCTTGATAGTTAGTATTTGAATCATAGTAAACAGGAGCATGAAAACGTGCCTGCTCATTTCCTTCTCCATCTTTCACAATTAAATCACCTTTCCAGTTTCCGTTTACTTCTTCTCCTTTTTCAAAATCTCTTTCTAACACATAACCTGAAGGTAATATTACTTCTTCAAAGAATACCAAATCACCGTTATCCGCTACGGAAGAATTTTTCAGAATATAATCCGACTCAATTTTATTTCTGGAGAAAATCATTCTCTTGTCAATTTCTTTGTCTAAATCTAAATCCAAATCTAATATATTTAATAATTTACGAGAGAACACATCTACTATTACATAATCAGCATCTTTATATAATGCGGGAAATATTGCATAAGTTTCTCTAATGGATAAATGAGCACCTAAATAATCAGGACCAGAAACAGAAGCTTTTTCTGGAATCATATTTACTATTTTTCTTGCACATTCTCTATCTTTTTCTTCAAGTTCAGATAATCTAACTACGTCTAAAGGTTTGAGTTTATCTAACTCAATCTCAGAATCAACTGTTTTAGCAAATACTTTTTTCTTAAGTGCTTGGTCTAACCATAAAAATACAGGATTGTTAGCATAAAAAGTCATATATACATTAGAACCTAAGACAATAGTAGAAAAGAAAAGTATTAAATAACTATTAATCACTCTACTATTTTTAACTTTATCTTTACCTTTAACATTTTTAGCATGTTTAATCATCATGCTAGTTATAAGATTAGAAACCAAAGTAGATAAAAAACTAATAGCATATATAGTGGAGATAAATAACACAGGGATAATCATTGAAATTC
>CAYRJA010000036.1:0-28140 GCA_964424455.1 uncultured Bifidobacteriaceae bacterium | reverse complement strand
TCAAACGGTAATAAAACTTATTCCCCTATTTTTGATTCATGCAACAACACCATTAATTTCCATCAGGAATATTTACCGGTAAAAGAAAATAAAGTGGGAGGAAAATTGTTTGTGGCTGCAGGAACTAAACGAAATTAAAATCCTTACTGCTATATAGATTTTGCATAAGACCGGCTGACATGAAAATTTAAAAACTCATTGATATTAATGAACCTGAGCACAAACCTGAAAATCTGTTTTCCGAAACATACACATCGTCAATTTGCAAACCGATATTTTCTACTTTACAGGCAGACACTTACAATGCAATTAAATACTTTGCTAACATTCTTTCTTCTGCTTCTCGGACAATTTGCCCAAGCTAATATGGCATCGCCAATTTGGAGAGGAACAATGGCGAGTTCTGCTTTTACAAGCAAAGACATTAATATTCTTTCAGAGTTCATTAATATCAAAATTGACAAAGATTACAAGACTGCCAGATTTATAGTTGAGTACACCATACAAAGCGATGTGTCCGGCAGACAAATCCCATTATTATTTTATGCACAGGATTATAAAGACAGTTTTTTTGTCTGGTTCGATAATCAAAAAATAGCTGTTCAGAACATACCTGATGAATATACTCATTTTGATAACTCACCTTTTACAGAGTTTAACAGATTGAAAGATGCCACTGACAGAAATACAGAAAGAGATGAAGTGATAATTTATTGGTACAAAAACTCAGGATATGTTTACAAACTAAATGACCTTAAATATTTTGAAACCGACATTGCAAAAGGAGTGCATAAAGTGCGGGTAGAATATATTGCAAACGTTTGGACCGACATTTCAGGATGGATTAAGGAATATAGCTTTCGCTATTCTTTGTCACCGGCTAAATTCTGGAAGTCATTTGGAACATTAAATATTACCATCGAACAAGAAGGAAAAGTAAAACAGCTTTCAACTAATATTGGACAACCAAATGAAAAAATATTTCAGGAAATAAGCAGTTGGACATTTAACAAAATGCCTGCTGAGTACCTTGAATTTTCTTACACACCGGAAGTAAGCAGTTTTGCAAAGGCGTTAATAATTATTGAGCCGTTCAGACTTTCAATAATAGCAGGAGTAGTTTTGTTTTCCTTACATCTGTTTTTTGTTTTTCTGTATCGCAGGCAATTTGTAAACAAAAAATATTCACCTGTTGTCATCATAGGCAGTTTAATAATCCCTCTCTTTATCTTAATAAGTTATATGTATTCATTCAACTTAATTGACAATGCAATAGGAAAAGAAGCAGGCAGACATCATGGCTATGAGTTTTTAGTAATACTATTTTATCCAATACTTTTACTAATCTATTGGATCCTCTTGTGGTTAATTGACAGACTGCTGAAAAATATATTTATAAGAAAGGCAGCAGATAACTGTTAATCTTTCATTTCACTCAACGAACATAATAGTCTCCCCTTTCTCCATACTTTATCCGTTGAACATCAAAAAATATGTACTAAAAAGACCAGTGAAAAACTCATAACCAAACCAGTCAGAAAAAAACGGAAAAACATTCTGCCTCTCAAAAAACTGCTCCCATCTTATTTATTTCATTTTTATAAAATATTTATTCATCTTTCGATTTCAAAAATTTTAAACCCATTTAAACTCAGAACTATGAAAACTATTCTTACACAAGTAATCTCATCTCTGATTTTCATTCTCTTATCAGTTGTGTGTGTTGCTCAGGCGCCTCAAAGTTTTTCGTATCAGGCAGTAGCCCGCGATAATGCAGGCAATATTATTGCCAACCAAAATATTTCCATCCGGTTTTCCATACGAGATGTTACCTCTGCCGGAACAATAGTATATCAGGAAACTCAAAATACGACTTCCAATAGTTTAGGGTTATGCAATCTGAGTGTTGGACAGGGAACAGTGGTCAGCGGGGTGTTCAGTAATATTGACTGGGGCAACGGTGCAAAGTTTCTGGAAGTGGAAATAGATCCCACCGGTGGAAGCAGTTATACTGCAATGGGTGTTACCCAAATGCTGAGTGTTCCGTATGCTTTGTATGCAGCTAATGCCGGCGGCGCTACCGGCAATGCGCTGCAAGGTTCTGTTTTTGAAGCCGACGGAACCGGATACCTTACCATAGGTTCAGGCAGCGGCTTTGTTCTGATTCCGGGATTAAGCTCAACTATTGATTTGGCTGACAGCAGTATTCTTAATGTACATACAATCGGAGGATTTACTAATTCAGGAGGCATTAATGCTTATGTAGTAGTGGATATTGCTATTTATGTTGACGGTGTAAATGCCGGCACACCCGGCTATCAGAGAATAGCTAATATGAATGGACCAACGCTCACCGGAGTACCTACGCACTGGTCTATCATTAAAAGTTTTGTTGTGGGACCGGGTACGCATACTGTGGAAGTGAAAGCAAGTTGGGTACAGGCATCCGGCGGAGCTATCACTGCCGGTGTAAGCAGCCCTCCGGGATTTATAGGACATGGAGAAGTGCTGACAACTGTTATAAAAAAGTAACCCTGATAATTTACTCTGACAAGTCAGTGTGAACATAATGTATGCACTGATTCATCTATCATTAACTTCTAAAAAATAAGCGATGAAAAAAAATATTGTCTTGTTGTTTTTATTCTTCATAGCGTTTTCATCCCGTTCACAAACGCTTAGTCCAAAAGTGATTTCCACAGCAGGAAATGAATACAATTCTGCCAGTTTTTCATGGTCGTGGACAATGGGAGAAACAATTATTCCCACCATTCAGAACGGAAGTAATATGCTTACACAGGGGTTTCAACAGCCCGAAGTGGCGCTGATAACCGGATTCACTACCTCTCATTGCGCAGGCGAAACATTCTTACTGCCTTTTACTGCTTTTGGAATTGCCGGCAGCAATAATGTTTTTACAGCCCAGCTATCCGATGCAACCGGCGATTTCACCAATGCCACTGACATAGGAACAGCTACCGGCAATTCAAGCGGAAACATAACTGTTACAATTCCGCAGGCAACTCCTACCGGCAATGGTTACAGAATCAGAATAAAAAGCAGCGTTCCGGATTATACAGGAAAACAAAGTGCAGCAGCTTTTTCGATAACTGAACTTTCAATTTCTGCCGGCAGCAGCGCTTCTTCTGTCTGCAGGGGAACTTCTGTAAATCTTTCGGCA
Source organism: uncultured Bifidobacteriaceae bacterium (assembly GCA_964424455.1). Classification (GTDB taxonomy): domain Bacteria; phylum Bacteroidota; class Bacteroidia; order Chitinophagales; family UBA10324; genus CAYRJA01. The sequence continues at coordinate 24,959 of CAYRJA010000036.1, read as the reverse complement.
AGCGGCGGAGATACCTATTTATGGTCGCCTTCAACCGGATTGAATAACCCAAGTATAAGTAATCCGTCAGCTTCACCTGTGGTTTCAACTACCTATACTGTTACAGTTGAAAATTCAGAAGGATGTACTGCACAGGCACAGGTAGCAATCGCTGTTACTGACCTTCCCAATATCAGCAGCGCTATTGTAGATGATAATATTTGCGGTGGGAAAGGTTCGGTGCTCACCTTTATATCGGGAGGCGCACCACCTTACACCTTTGCATGGTCAACCGGCGCAACCACCTCTTCCATTACCGGACTGAATTCAGGAGATTATACCGTTTCTGTAACAGACAACAACTGCACCGCCATAAGAACGCTGACGGTGGGTATGGAAGCAAATACGGTTAACCTGAATGTAACAGTATCTAATCTGACCAGTTGTGGGCTGAAACTTTCATGGAATGTTCATCCTTTAGCAAGTTCTTACAGAATCAGGTACAAGGAAAAAAATTCTGCAACATGGTCCTCTCCTGTTTTAGTTGGCGCTGACCTGTTTTACAATTTTACCGGATTGAATGCAGCAACTGCCTACAACTTCCGCGTAATAGCATTTTGTCCGGGTGGAAATATAATTACTCAAAAAACCGTAGGTGCTACCACTAAATCCTGCACAGTTCCAATTGCTCCCTCTGTTACTGTTTTGTCCACCACTAAGGCACGTATCCAATGGACAGCAGTTTGTGCCGCCGATAATTACCGTGTTCGTTATCGAAAAACAGGAAGCGCTACATGGATTGCAAAAAATGCATCTTCCACTTCTATAACACTTCGTGACCTGACTGCAGCAACTGATTATGAATATCAGGTCCGCGCTAATTGCCCGGGCGGCAATTCATTCTTTACTCCAATTGATTTTTTCTCTACTCCTGCCAAGCGTGAGGAAGAAAAATTTATTTCATCTGAGTTGGAACTGAAATTATTTCCTAATCCGAACAATGGAATGTTTTCTTTAATCCTTTCCGGTTTGAACAATGCAGAGAATACTACTATAGAGATATTCAATCTGCTAGGACAAAAGGTTTATTCAGCAATTGCACAAAGTGCCAGTGAAATAACTGTGCATACTATTGAATTGCAAAAAATGACAGAAGGTATTTATGAAATGAGAGTGAAGAACGGAAGCGCTATAGCTATTGAGAAATTCGTGGTTATACATTAGCAAAATATTATTCTAATCTATTCGATACAGCAAAAGGACGGACTTTTATTCGTCCTTTTCTGTTTTATTACCCTCTTGTAATTGAATCATTTATTTCATGCTGAAATGTTTGTTGAAAAATAACTTAATCAAATCCCTGTCCGCCGAAATTATTTTTCATAATATCGTGCCTCATTTTTATTAACCAAACCACTTGAACTACTATGCTTAAAAAGCTGATTCTTCCAATCATAGCTGTTTTGTTTTCAACAACAAATTCATTTTCACAAGAAGGCACGGGCACCATTGACCCTGATAATTTTTCTACTGACGGAGTAGGTATTTCCATTATTGCAAAACTGAATGAAATGCGATGGAATATGGGAGTAGATTCCGTTTCCGATAATGAAATTCTAAAGAAGGCTGCTCAGGATTTAGCAGACCATTATGCCGGAGCAAAGAAAGTAACGATAGAGCCGGGCTTCGCTGGAATGTTGGTAAAAAAATACAAAGGCACTATTAATGTGGGCGAAGCGTCTGTGGATGTTTCAGGTGGCAAATCAAAAAACATGCTTACTTATGAAGAAGTGGCGCACGATGCTTTTGAAAAACTTTTAGCAAGTAAAAAATTTGAACCCATCCTGAAGAATCCGAAATATTATTACTGCGGGATCGGCAGCAGCTATAACTACGACAACCATAAAGTGTATGTGAGCATTGTTTTCGGTGGAGTGGAATCGTTCAATACAGGTTCAAAAGACAGAAAGAAACTTCCTATCCGGTTTACAAAAAGCAAGCGTGGATTAAGTCCTTTCGATGAAAAGAGTTGTAAATCCTGCAGCAAATTTCCTGATTTGTATAAGCTGAACCAGAAAGTTTATATCAGCAACAACTTAGTTTATTTAGAGTTCGATGATTTTAAACGCTTCAAAAAATTCTTCCGTAATTCTACCGATGGACTTGCCGTAGATATTGTAACAAAAAAACAATATCCCTGCAATGGGGAAAATATTATGGATCATAACCTCACCTCAAAAGGATATATGCTGAAACCTGTTTATCAGCAAAAACTTTTCAGCAAAAATGAAACACTGAAAGACAATCCTAAAAGCAATACTTACAAAGCAGTGATAGGTAAAATAAAAAAGAAGTATGTACCCAAACTGAAAGCCGGTGAATATGAAATTAACCTGATGTATATTGTTGACCGGACGGTTTGCCGGGTAATGACGCATAACTATTTAGAAGACGGCGGTATTGAAGAAATCACTCCGCTTACTATCTATCCTGATACTGTAACATCTACCGACCCCAAAAGATATTTTCCGGAAAATCAAGATCAGACTTTGGAATTTACCATTTACTTTGAACAGGGGAAATCCAACTACGACACTAAAGACATAAAGAGTTTTATTGATGCCTTAAAGGAACCCCAGTTTATAGTAAATGACATCAATATTGAAGCTCACTCTTCACTGGAAGGTGACTCAACTTCAAATGCCAAACTGCAAAAAGACCGCGCCCAGAGTATTGTGGACGCATTACAGAAATATCAGAATAAGAAAGTAACTTACAATATCACCACCAGTGATTCGTGGCAGATGTTTCAGGATTCCATTAAAGGAACTGAGTTTAATGACCTGCTCAATTTACCTAAGAGTCAGGTGAAGCAGCAATTAGATGGTGCGCTTCAAAAGAAATTAGAACCGATCCTTGCAAAAGAAAGATTTGCACTCATTACCATGAAAGTAACTTACGATGTTACAGGAAAAAATGAAGAGAATTTTGTCGTGAGTTCTTACCGAAAGGCAATTGAGAAAAAGAACATTGATCTGGCAAAAAAAATCAGCCGTTACATTGTTCAGCAGATTGTAAAGAAACGCTATAAACCCGATGCATTTTTAGCTGTTTCCATTCCTGTTCAGCCGCCGTATGCTTCTCTGCTCATCAACAAATTATTTATTGATAACAAATACAATCATGCAGATTCTATCTATCGCGTACTTGCCGACACATTGGATCAGTATTATAAAGTCATGCCGGCAAATGATTATATAGCATGGAACAAATACATGACCTTTGTAAAGCTTGATCCTTTCATTAACAGTAAAGTAATTAATGAAACGCAAGGCAAAATCAATGAACTGTATAACAAAAACATTCCTCAGAAACTGAATGATGCATTAAATCTTGAATGGCAATTCAAAGTAATGGAAGCTGTGGATACACTGGACCCGGGAGTTCCGAATCCTACCATGCAGGCATGTATGGATAGAGTGCAAAAGATTTTTAAAATTGAAGAAGCTAACTGGCAGAACTCATTGAAACTCGCTTATATTTTTATTAAGCATGGTGACTTGAAATATGCAATGAAACTACTGGCACCTTATGTTACTCAGGATAATGTAGATGAGCAACTGCTGTTTACATATATTTCTGTTGCAGCTCAATTTCCGGATGAAATTTTTTCCCGGAATTTCCGGTTGTCAATGCTAAAAGCAAGTAAGTTAAATAAGAGCCGCTATTGTGATTTATTCGGTACTCCGTTTCTCTCTTTCCAGATTATGGATAATCCGAATGTGAAAAAGCAGTACTGTGAGAGTTGTGTCAGCGGACAATAATTCTATAATTCAAAATGAACGCTTCAAAAATAAAAGTCAATCTTTTTATTCCTTGTTTCATTGACCAGTTGTTTCCTGAAACAGGTTTTAACATGGTGAAAGTATTGGAGAAGTTAGGGTGTGAAGTGATATACAATCCTAATCAGACATGTTGCGGTCAACCCTCGTTTAATTCAGGTTTCTGGAGTGAAGCACGGGTGGTGGGAGAAAAGTTCATCAACGATTTCTCCGATTATAATTATGTTGTAGGTCCAAGCGGAAGTTGTGTGGGGTTTGTAAGAAACTTTTATTCAAAACTTTTTGATAACAGCGCCTTACACAACGACTGCAAGCAGTTGCAAAAGAATACTTATGAGTTTACCGAGTTTCTGGTAAATGTGCTGAATGTAAAAGATGTAGGTGCCACTTTTAACGGAGTGGCTACGTACCATGATGCCTGTGGCGCTTTGCGTGAATGTAAAATAAAAAAAGAGCCCCGCATTTTGTTGGAACATGTAAAAGGACTTCAACTGAAAGAAATGAATGAATGCGAAACCTGCTGTGGATTTGGAGGAACTTTCGCTGTAAAAAACGAAAGTATTTCTTCCGCAATGGATGAGCAAAAGGTAGAGAATGCACTTGCTACCGGCGCTGAATACATCATCTCAACTGACTCAAGCTGTCTCATGCACATTGATGGCTATATCAGAAGAAACAAAAAACCGATAAAAGTGATACACATTGCCGATGTGCTGTCACAGGGTTGGTAATACAATCTTCTATATCCAGAGAAACACTGTTATAGTACAGCGGTATATACTTTTTACAACAAGTAGTTTATCGGATTGACTATCTGTTTGCCTTAATTATCTTCTGCACCATCGTTCTGTCTTTTGTTTTTGCACGGATAATATACACTCCCGGAGTTAGTGGCGCGGTCTCAATAATTAATTTGTTATCCGGCAAAATAGCCGTAGAGATTTTCTCCTGCTGCCCCATTATATTATACATTTCGATTGAAACCGATGACCAATCCAGTGTATCCATTTCAAGTGTTACAGAGCCAAAAGCAGGATTAGGATAAATGGTTAAGGTATTTGTCTGTCCGGATGTTGGGGGCACATTGCTGATTTTAAAACTTCTGAAACTTCTGAAATCATTTGAAGTGTCCATATCCTGCGTACCATTAGGAAGAGATGTGTAGGCGATAAAAATGCTGCGCGAATTCTGTATCGTAATCTGTGGTAATGCTACATCTATACTTTCGCCGGCAGTAAGATGTCCTGTCCATTGAAGCGGAGAATAAACCACATTAGGACGGTAATACCGGAAGTTTATCTTCATATTGGTTATTGTTTCCGTTCCATAATTGGAGATAGTTACAACGGGGTTTATCTGATAGCCACTTACATTGGTTTCAGAAAAATAAATTCCGCTAATGCCTGCATCCACCTGATAATTTTTAACCGGATTACATGCATCTGAATTCAGGATTGCACCGCGTTGAGTGTGAAGGGCTGCCAACATTCGTTGTTTCTGCCCCTGAGTAAAAATATTCATGCACTGGTCATAAGCATAATTCATATAATTCGATGTCATGTCACCGTCGTTGCCGCACGATGTGTGAGGAAAAACAGCACATCCGTAAACCGCCGAATCCTGATTAGGTGTGTCTTCCACATAGTCGGAATCATAACAACTTTTCTCTTTATCTCCCCATATATGGTGTAAATCAAGCCAGTGACCAACCTCATGGGTACAGGTTCTGCCAAGATTATAATTATTGGTTGTATTCATATAACGACCAAACACTGCATAGTGGATAATAATCCCATCTAAAGCCACATCTGTATTACCGGGAAAAGTGGCAAAACCAATTTTAGGCGGCTCTACATTACAAACCCATATATTCAGGTATTTGTCTTTTGTCCATCCATCACTTCCTCCGGTAGCAGATGATTTTACCGCATTAAGATTAGAAAACACATCTACTGATGTTACAGTTCTTATTATTCCGTTTGTAGGGCGGTTGATCGGGTCTCTTTTTGCTAAACAAAATTCAATACCACAATCTGCTGCAATATCTCTAAATACGGCAGGAATCAGTGAAGTGTCGCCATTCATTCTTCTGAAATCTTCATTGAGTACATCTATCTGCGACTGAATCTGCCAGTCAGAAACATTTTGCTCCGGATGATTGATGTTGTAAACTACATGAACCACTACCGGTATCTTGTAAACGGTTCTTGTTTTCTTGCCTGCATTTTTTTGAATCCATTCTTCAATCTGTACTTCTGATTGAGTCACTGAATCTTTATATCCCGGAACTGTTTGAAGTTGTTCTTTATAAAAATCCATTGTGCCGCATGGCTCAACATTCTGAGCTTGTACTTTTCCTTTGATGATAAAAAAGCAGACGAAACCTATTCCTGATATTCGAATTAATAACTGTAACACCTCTGATTCTGATTTTTAGCGCTATCCATTGCAGTTAGCGGAATCAATTCTTTTTCAGTTGAACAATAAGTATTTTCTCTGTCATAATCGCTCTGTCCATTTTCACTCTGATAAAATAAATTCCTGACGGAAGCATCGGAAGGTTTGCTTCAAGCGTATTATCTGAAATCTTTTTAGCAGGCACAGCTAATGTCTGGCCTAAAATATTAGAGATATAAAATTGGCTGATGTCTTTTACTGACAGCGTATCAAATCTTAAACGGATAACAGAATAATCGCCTTCGCGTGGGAAATAGGCAGTAAAATGATTATCGGTAATAGGGTTTGTATTATAGTGAACATAATAGCTTCTTGTTTTAAAATCGTTGGTGGTATCAGCATCCTGTTGCCCGTTTGGCTCTGTTGTATATGCAGCAAATATCCTGTAGCCAAGACTATCGCTTATTGAAGGTAATGCTACCTGTACTGATTCATTACTCAGTAAACTGCCACTCCATTGATAAGTATGAAATTGATTACCATAGTTATCGGTATAATGAATCGTGGAGGAAGTAATCGTCTCACTACCGAAATTGGAAAGTGTTACACTCGGTTGAATACTGTCCTTATAAACCGTCATAGCAGGTTGGGTAATGTCTGAGATGCCTATGTCAAAAGAGAATCGAGAAGGTCTGTTACAGCCATTGCTGGTTAGAATGGATGGTCTGAAACTGTTGATGGCTGACCACATCCGCTGTTTCTGACCAAGTGTAAAAAGATTCATGCAGGAATCATTCGAATAGTCCATATAGTCCATAAACATTTCTCCGTCAGCAGTATGTCCCGGGCAATTATTTGTTTTTGGAAAATTCGGGCAACCAAAGTTGCTGTCTTTTTGTACCGGCGTGTCATCTACTTTATCATTTCCACAGTTCATATCTCCCCAAAGATGAATCAGATTAAACCAGTGTCCGGCTTCATGTGTGCCTGTTCTTCCTCTGTTATACTTTTTAGAGCGGGTATTGATACGGCCAAAGGATTTGTAGTGAATAACACATCCGTCTTCATCGCCCATTGCAACATTGGGAAGTGTTGAGTAACCCAGCGCCCCGCCTGACAAACAACAAACCCAGATGTTCAGGTATTCAGTATAGGGCCATGCATCATCGCCTCCGAAGCTGCTGTGTTTCATTGAACTGAAATCATTAAAGCAGGTTATGCCGGTTGGTTTATGAATAATGCCTGTTGTAGGTTGACCATTAGGATCGCGGGTGGCAAGGCAAAACCGTATTTCACAGTCAGCAGCATATTGAAGAAATGGCGTAGGTGTTTTATAAGCATCTGCATTAGTGCGGCTGTAATCTTCGTTCATAGCATCTATCTCAGATACTACCTGCCAGTCGGGAATATTATGATAGCGAATACTGTCATCATTTGCAGTTGAATAAAGAATATGAACTACTACCGGCACAGTTACTACTCCTCTTGTTTTGTAATTAGGATGATTCATAATCCAGTCGCTCATTATCTTTTCATTGTACTCCAGTTGCTGAGCATAACCCGGTATTTCCTGTTTCAGTTTTTCAATATATACATCTGTGTTACAGCGGATTTCTTCGCGTTGTGCTAATGATTCTTTAAATGGATAAGACAGAACAAGAGTAAGAATCAACAGGTAAAATAATTTCTGCATCAGTGGTATAGCTATTCTTTCACTGCCAAATTTAAATAATTCACAGTTTAACGGATAAAAGATATTCACCATGCTTTCTTTATTTCTGAGTTTGCTTAAAATATTTTCTCCATTTGTCCATTACCTGCTTCATATCGTCAGGTAATGGAGATTCAAAACACATTTCTTCTTTTGTAACAGGATGAATGAAACCAAGCGAACGGGCATGAAGCGCATGACGCGGACAGAGATTGAAACAATTCTCAACGAACTGCCTGTACTTGGTGTAAACCGTACCTTTTACAATTCTATCGCCGCCGTAAGTATCATCGTTGAAAACAGGATGACCGATATATTTCATGTGTACACGAATCTGGTGAGTACGTCCGGTTTCAAGATTACATCTGACTAAAGTGGTATAGCCAAACCGCTCAATCACTTTAAAGTGTGTTACAGCTTCTTTACCATGCTCTCCTTCAGGAAATACAGCCATCATTTGCCGGTCGCGCAAACTTCTGCCGATGTGTCCTGTTACAGTTCCTTCTTCTTCCTTAATATCTCCCCACACTAATGCCACATAAGTGCGCTCAGTTGTATGGTCAGCAAACTGACGGGCAAGAAAATTTAAAGCATAATCATTCTTTGCAACCACTAAAAGTCCTGAAGTATTTTTATCAATGCGATGAACCAGTCCGGGACGAAATTCATTTTGTGACTTGCTTGGGAGATTTTTGAAGTGATAAACTAATCCATTCACTAAAGTACCTGTATAGTTTCCTACCCCGGGATGAACTACTAACCCTGCCGGCTTATTTACTATGATTAAATCATCGTCTTCAAAAACTATATCCAACGGGATGTTTTCCGGTTGAATCTCATGTTCTACTTTTGGTTCAGGCAACATAATGCTGATAACATCTCCGGGCTTTACCTTGTAACTGGAGGCAACAGAATTATCATTTACCTTAATAAACCCTTCATCAGCCACTTGTTGGATACGGTTACGGCTGATTTTTTCGATCCGGTTTGTCAGAAATTTATCAATACGAAGCGGCTGTTGTCCTTTGTCCACCACTATGCGGTAATGCTCAAACAATTCATCACTGACTTCTTCCTGTATTTCTTCGTCTTTCATTTTAAAGCAGCGCAAGATAAATTAGCTTTTTGTTTTAGCCACAGATTCAGACAGTAATAATAAAATAATGTGTATGTATTGTCTGACTTCAATGAAAGGCAAGATAATTGTTATGTATGGTAAAAAATTCAACTTAGTCCTTTATCATCGTGTATAACCTCTTTTGTTTTCTTTCTGCTGAAATAATCCATTTAATAAATTTGCCAAAATTCAAAACTGTTTCCGTTATGCGTAAACTCTTTTTATTGTTTTTTTCTGTTACCAGCTTTTTCTCTGTTGCACATGCAGGCGACAGTTATACTATTAAAGGGAAAGTGAAGGGTGTAAAAGACACACTGATTTTCCTTGGCAACTACTACGGCGACAAGCAATATCTGAAAGACACAGCCAGAGTGGATGATAAGGGTAATTTTGTTTTCAGTAAAAAGGAAAAACTGCCGGGTGGCATTTACTTAGTTGTAACACCTAAGAAAAGTTATTTTGAATTGATTATTGATAAAGAGCAGGATTTCTCTTTTGAAACCGATACTGCCAATTTTATCAAAAACATGAAGGTGAAAGGTTCGGAAGAAAACGCTCTCTTTTACCAATATCTGAACTATGCTATTTCAGTTCAGTCAAAAACGGACTCATTAGTAAAGCTACTGAAGAATGCAAAAACAAAGAGTGACACAACAAAACTCTATGAACAAGTACGGGATATGAATAAGGCATTGAATACTTACCGCGATGACTTTGCCAAAAATCATCCCGGCGCATTGCTGTCAAAAGTCTTTACTACCCTACCCGAACCTGAAGTTCCTGAAACTCCAAAGAATCTTCATGGAGAAGATTCTGCTTCATTTGCTTACCGGTATTACAAAAAACATTTTCTGGATAATGTAGATTTCTCGGATGACCGAATGTTGCGCACTCCGGTATTTCATGGAAAATTAGAAAGATACATGACAGAGTTGGTAGTACAAACACCTGACTCCATCAATAAAGAAGCTGACTCACTGATTGCCCGTACAAAAGGAAATCCGGAGATGTTTAAATATGTAGTCTGGTGGGTTACCTATCACTATGAAACTTCAAAAATCATGGGGTTGGATGCTGTGTTTGTTCACATGGTTGAAAATTATTATCAGAAAAAACTTTGCCCGTGGATAGCTGATTCCACATTGGGAAAAATGATTGACCGCGCAAGTAAAATAGCGCCAAACCTTATCGGCAACAAAGCGCCCGATTTGAAAATGCTGAACATGTATATGCAGCCTACCAACCTAAGTGATATAAAATCAAAATGGTTAGTGATTGTTTTTTGGGATCCCACTTGCGGACATTGTAAAAAGGAAATTCCAATACTCGATTCACTCTACCGTGCTGTGAAAACAAAATATGATTTAGAAGTATTTGCCGTTAACCTCGATGGTATTCAAAAGGATTGGATGGATTATGTGGAAGAGCATAAACTTGATTGGATAAATGTTTGGGACCCATACAATGCCACCAACTTCAGAAAGTTGTACGACATCTATTCTACTCCGGTAATTTATCTGCTTGATAAAGACAGAAAAATAGTAGCTAAACGTATTGATGTAGAACAACTTGGAAAGTTGTTAGATGATCTTTCTGCCAGAGATAAAAGTAAATTGATTGATAAAGCTCAGTAGTTCTCAATTATCCATTTTATATTTGCATCATTAATCTTACTTATCATGAATAAAAGGTTTCTAATTATCGCAGGATTGATTCTGTTTGTATCACTATCCAGACTATTGACAAATTATTTAGCTATCTGGAATTTCACGCCTATTGTTGCTATGGCTTTATTTGCCGGAGCAAGTTTTAAAGACAAAAAATTCTCGTTTATCATACCTATATCAGCAATGCTGATTACTGATTTTGCTCTCGGCTTCATGCCCGGCATGACAGGTTTTCATACTGATATGATATTTGTTTACGGCACAATTGTGCTGATAACTTTTATCGGTATGTGGCTTCAGAATCGTCAGAAGATGCAAAATATCGTTGCTGCTTCTCTCCTTTCTTCAATAGTGTTTTTCATCGTTACCAACTTTGCAGTATGGTTTAGCGTTCCGATTTACTCTCAAAATATTTCCGGATTAATTGACTGCTATATCGCTGCCATACCTTTCTTTGGCAACAGTGTAGCCGGTGATTTATTTTTCTGCGGAGTTCTCTTCGGTGGATTTGCACTGCTGAAAAACAGAATTCCCGAACTGGCAAAAGCATAACAGTTCAGCAACTTCTTCTCTGTAATAGTTCATCAGAAAGAAAATCAATTATTTTTTCTCTGATCTCTTTGCCATATAATTTTCTTTCCCAACCCAAGCAGACGGTTGTCGGTATATTTTATTTCGTCAAGAAGTATTATCCATAAACTGCCTTTCATACCAAGCGCAACCGGATACTTGATATAATATTCCTTTGCTGCCTTAATTGAGTCAATATCCATTTTACGGCATCGTCCTTTAAACTGAATTCCTCTGATGTTAGTCAATGAAACTTTATCTGGAAGAATAGAACCTGCCACTTTCTCATTACTCATCAACTTGTTTACATGAGAGCTGTTTTCTGACGATTTAAAAATCAGAACAGGTTCACTTTCAAGTTCTGCATAAGTATATAGGCAAGAGAAACAATATGGCTCATTATTTTCTGCGCCACAAACTGTAGCTGCTTTTGCTGACTGAATAAACTTTATTATTTCTGATTGAATCTGTGACAATACAGGCGATTAACAGGTCGTAATATTAATAAGATACCTTGATAAATAATGATGTCGTTCTTTTACTGTAATGAACACGGCAAACATCTTCATAAAAAAACAAGGCGGGAATTTCTTTTCGGGAAATTATCCGCCTTGATAAACACAATCCAAAAACAAACCTTGTCTCTTGTATTTCTTTAGCTAAAAGTTATAGTTCAATCCGCAGGCAATTCTCGGTGTACGGATATATTGTTGTACCGGAATATTCTCATTCATCGTGTGTTTCAGCACAGATGTAAACTGATATTCATAACCCGGTTCAACATATACATTCCAGTAACTGTTGAATTTCAATTGATATCCTATTGCAAATATTCCTGTTTCACCAACCGCACCCCGCTTCAAAGGAATTTCTAAATTATGATGCCCTGTTTCATTCAGTGAATTATATTGAAAATAGTCATTACCCTTTTGAGGCAAATTGAAAGTGGTCATTAAGCCAATCGCTGTATAAACTCCCCAGTTTATATTCGGATGATGGTGGGTTTGATAGACATAGAAATTACCTTTTACCGGAACTTCAATATATCTTCCTGAAAAATGATATTCATAGTGGTTAAAATCAGAACTGTTGGTAACCACTTTCAGATAATCGTAATCAAAATTTTTCTTCTGACTATATAACACGCCTGCTTCCACAGAAAATTTTGAAGTAAAACTATATCCTGTCATCACTCCGGCAGTAAACTGAAAATTATCTTTTGTAGGAAATCCTGCTTTAATCATTTCTTTTCCAATAGAGTTGGATGAAGTGAAGCCAAAAGAGTTCATATCATAAGAGAAGTAAACACCTGCAAACCATTTACGGGAACTGATGCGGCGTGGTGGAGTGTAGCCGTTCAGTTCTGTTGGGTTATTTGTTTTCTCCTGATCGTCTGCTGAAATCTGTTGTATTACATCCGGAGAATTTCCGACTGTTACAGTATCCGGTTCATAGGGTAACGGGGTAAGATATTGAATGAGTTCATCTCCTGCTGATTTTATTTGGGAATTTTCAGGTACAGAAGAACTGATGAATGGATTTGAACCTTTCGTATTATGCCGGGAAGAAATGGTTGACGGAATATCTGTATGTAAGACTGAAGAATAATTTTTTGCTGTATTGATTTTAACAGATGAAGAGTTCTCCCTTGTTTTTGATGTAACAGACAAATTGGTGGTGGAATTATTTGCAGAAACAATGTTTGACGGGTGTTCCTCTTTTCTGTTTTGAACAGGATTATGTTCTGTAACGACAGACAGATCGTTGTCAGATGTTACAGTAATAGTTGTTTTCGTCAGAGAAGTGTTCGGAAGGTTATTGACTAAAAGAAATGTACCCAGTAAGGCAAGCAATGCTATACCGGTAGAAAAGTAGAAGAATATATTCTTCCTGCTTTTACCAATTAATCCTTCTTCCAAAAGACGGGATTTCATTTTATCCCAATCTGGCTGCGAAGGTTTTTCATCGGGCATTTCGTCCAGAAGCCGACGCATCTGGTCATCATCATTAAACTCTTTCATTGACATATCTTACTTCCGGTTTATAAAGTTTATCTATTTGTTGTTGTAGCTTTACTCGTGCTTTAGTTAAGTTAGAGCGTGAAGTGCTTTCAGTAATATTTAAAATAGCCGCAATCTCTTTGTGTTGCATTTCCTCAAAAACAAATAGGCTGAAAACTGTTCTATAGGTTTTAGGAAGATGTTGAACTAAATTAATCAACTCATCAGCAGAAATATTACTCAAAATATTTTCACTTCCTGTCTGTGTTTCTAACCTCCGCATTGTTGTGTAGCTGTTATCAATAGAATCAGAAATATTTCTGAGCCGGTCCTTTTTCAAAAAATTAATGGCTGTATTACGAACAGTCTGTCTCAGCCATCCTTCAAATGAACCGGTGAAATTATACTGATGAATATTTTTAAATGCTCTTATAAATCCTTCCTGAACCATGTCTTTTGCTTCCTCACGGCTGTTTGCCAACTGCATACAAACTCTCAGCATTTTACCATAATAACTCTCAAAAAGCAGCTGAAAACTTCTCTCATCCTGGGAAACACATCCCTTTATGAGTTTTTCCTCATCCATGTATGGAGTTTTGTAAAGGTGCATTTAAACTAAAAGACATCGTTAAACTCTGATTTGCTGCCTCAATTTATGACAATATTTACTGATGAACGAATAAGATTATACCTTAAGATAAATAATAGTATAAATCAATAAGATTTTTGTTGAAAAGTAAGGTACTACTCAAAGGAGTAGTATAATAATTTCCTATCTTAACAGCATTGTCCTCCTTTACATAAGTGAACATAAGTTGTTAGTTCAGTATTTCTCCTGTTAATTTGTAGTTGAAGTGAAGAGAAATAATACACCTTTGAGATTAACAGGTTTTATTATGATTATTACCATTGTTACAGTTGTTAATATTGTCAGTTGTAAGCATTATCCTTTTCTTCCAGCCGATTCTCTTCCTGAACAAGATACTACCCGCCCATCGCTGCCCGATATTCCATGCTCTCCCGACACTTCTTATTTTCAAAACAGCATTTTCCCTATGATAATTTCTAATTGTGCAAAAAGCGGCTGCCATGATGCTGTAACACATCAGGAAGGAATTAATCTTACCACCTATTCTGAAATAATTAAAAATGTTCAACCGGGTGATCCGAATAACAGCAAACTGTACCGGATGATAACTGATCCCGATACTTTTGACCGTATGCCACCACCGGGGAACACACCTCTTACTACTGAACAAATAACACTAATCTATAAATGGATTCAGCAAGGCGCATTGAACAACGGATGTGGAGGCGGTTCGTGCGACTCAGTCAACGTCACCTACTCACTGACTGTAGTGCCGATAATAAATACTAACTGTGTGGGTTGTCACAGCGGTTTAATGCCCGGAGGTGGAATAAATCTAAGTGATTATCAGGGAGTGCAATCAATAGCGCTGAATGGCAAACTGCATGGCAGTATTCATCACCTTGCCGGTTATCAGGCAATGCCACAGGGCGGATGGCTGAGTAAATGCGACATTGCAAAGATTGATAAATGGATTAGTTTAAATGCGCCCGATAACTAACTGAGTATGAGAAAGGTACTTATATTCTGTTCAGTTATTATTTTTTGTTTTACATCTTTCTATTCATGCTACTACGATATTGAACAAGAGTTGTATCCTGATGAAAATATGAATTGTGATACAGTAAGCTTGTCTTTTCAACATGATGTACTCCCCATTATTAAACAAAATTGCTATCGCTGTCATAGCTTTGCAATTTATAGTGTATCCGGTGGTGGAATAAACCTGGAAGGATATACGCAACTTAAACTCTACGCAGATAACAGTCAGTTAATGAATGCAGTAAATCATACAGGCGGTGTTATACCTATGCCGAAAGACGGCGCTAAACTCAGCTATTGTGATCGTGCTGCCATAAACAGATGGATATTAAATCATGCACCTGATAATTAAAGGTAACATTCAAGTTGCAAACCAACTTTGGTTAGATAAAATGAAGATGCTGAATTTAGAGACATAAATCCTAACCGTTCATTTTCCGACGATTGCGTTTATCCTTAATGCATTTTATTTCATCATCAGATATATTTTCAAAAGATGTTTTTAGAAAATACCTATTCGACTATTTCAGGGATGGGACAGATAAAATAAAAAAGCCGAAGAGTATGCTCTCCGGCTTTTTAACTCTCTTATTCTGAAACTATTTCTCAATTAAAACCTTGCCTATAAAATTTTCCTTTTCAGATTTTATCGAAATCATATAAATCCCATGCGTGGCTTTTCTTATATCAATATTAATGCTATTCAAACCATAGTTTATAGTAACTGTTTCAGTTAATATTTGTTCTCCGAGTACATTATAAACTTCAATTACACATTTTTCCATTGAATCATTATCCAACTGAATGGTAAACTGTCCTTTATTCGGATTAGGATAGATATCTAATTCTGTTACAGCAGAAAACTCTTCTTCCATGCGCGAAAGGGTGCTGAAGGTTTGCATATCTGACCATGTTGAACGTGGTTTGCCCGCTGCACCGCAATTGGAACGTACCTGGTATTCATAGGCGGTATTGGAAGAAACATTGGTTAATATTCTTGATGTGTCCGGAGCTGTTATATTTCTTCTCATCCATTCTGTATCACCTGATTTCCTGTAGCGTACATCATAAGAAAAAGCTGCCGGGACTGTATTCCAGATTATAGTTGCACGGTTACTGCGCAGATTGACGGCTGTAACACCTTCAGGCGCTGCACAAGCATTTTCAGTTGTAAATGTTTGAGTTGTTGACCATTCTGTATATACTGCCGGCTCATCTGCACTGCATCGGGTTCTTACCTGTACTTCATATTCTGTATTGGCTGTTAATCCATTGAGTTGTATATAGTTTTGACCAATACCCACATTAACAGTAGTCCATGCACCGGTTCCATTAATACGGTAACGAACCTTAAACCGGTAAGCACAAAGTTGAGTGTTCCATTCAATCAAAGCGGAGGTGGATGTGATTTCATTTGCTTGAACACCGCCCGGTACAGTACATAAGAAAGAGGTATTCTCAATATTTACACCTATCGAAGCGGAGCATCCGTTTGCATCTATAACAACTACAGTATAAGTGCCGGATGAAATTCCTGTCAGATCCTCTGTAACAGCATCATTTGACCATAAATAAGTATATGGCGCTGTTCCTCCTGTTACGGACAAATCAATGAGTCCGTTAGCTTCATTGCAGGTGGTTCCTTCATGTGTTTCTTCTAGAGACAGCGCCTGAGGCTCTGTAACAGATGCATTAGCGGTAGCGGTGCAACCATTTGCATCTGTAACAGTTACAGAATAATCTCCCGCCGGTACATCAGAAAAAGAGGATGTTGTTGCACCATTGCTCCACAAATAGGTAAATGGAGAAGTTCCTCCTGTAACAGACAAGAGCACAGAACCATTGCTTCCTCCGTTACAGGAAACATTTGTTGATGAAGCAGTTGACTCTAAATCACAGGTTACACCGGAGGATCCAGTAATGACAATATCATCAATAGCAAATGCAGGATTAGGATCTCCGCCTGTCACGACTCCGGGATTAACCCATACAAAACGAACACGAAGTTTTGATTGATTTAATATTCCCGGAACATTATCTGATGAGATAGTAGTTGAAGTCCATGAGGTTTGAGAAAGATATTGAGTACGCGGACTGGTAAACCTTGTCCATGAACTACCGCTATTTACGCTATACTCCACTGCACCGTACATCGGATCAAATAGTCCACCTGTATTACCCTTGCATAACCATGAAAAACTGATTGTAACAGTTGAATAACCCACTGTAGAAATATCAGAAGTCATGTTGGCATAAGAAGTACCTGCTGAGCCACTTAGGTTAAAGGTAGCATAAGCGCAGAACTCAAATCCTAAATCAGGATCTTGAGCTACGTGCATGTATTTTCCTCCTCCTTTGTTGGGAGTGGGAACAGTGCAGTCATAGGTATTATCAACAGTAAACATATCTCCCCATGCATTACCTCCGGTAAATGACCATCCGGAAGAACCTGCTGTAAAGTCATTGGAATAAAGCGTGGTTTGAGCTGAAGCAATTGTTACAGCAAAAAGAATTGCTGACATTAAGATTGTTTTTTTCATAACTATTTGATTTATTGAAGGATTAAGATTAATTGTATGACACTTAATAGTATCATCAATACTGTATTGATGATACTATGTATAAATTGTCGGATTTATTTAATAATGGAGATAGTACTGACCGATGTTTGCTCTTCCGATTTAAAAACAAGAGAGTAAATTCCGTAAGAAAAATGAGAGAGTTGAATGTTAATAATATTATTTCCCTCTGTTAATGTTACTTTATCTTCAAAGACCTTCTTACCAAGCATATTGTAAATTTCAATTACTCCGGTTTGAAGGGAAGTACTTGTCTTTTCAACTGTAAAATTCCCGTTATTCGGGTTTGGGTAAATTTCCAACTGTGCTACGCCTTGTAATGTTTCATCTTCCATACGCTGAAGAGTACTGAAAGTCTGCAAATCTGACCAGCCGGAACGTGGTCTTCCCGAAATACCACAATTGCTACGTACCTGGTATTCATAAGCAGTATTGGCAACAACATTAGTTAATATCCTTGAAGTATCCGGAGCTGATACATTTCTTCTCATCCATTCAGTATCACCAGATTTCCTATAACGGACATCATAAGAAAAAACTCCCGGCACAGTATTCCAGATGATGGTAGCTCGGTTGCTACGCAGATTAACGACTGTAACATCTTCAGGCGCAGTACAGGCATTTTCAGTTGTAAATGTCTGAGTCGTTGACCAATCCGTATATACTGCCGGCTCATCTGCACTGCATCGGGTTCTTACCTGTACTTCATATTCTGTTCCTTCTGAAAGACCGGAAAGAATTTTTGAAACCGCTCCTGTTTCACTGGTTGTACGTGACCATGTAGCCGTGCCGGTAGGCCGGTAGCGAATCTGGAAACGGAAAGCGCAGGGCTGAGAATCCCAGTTAACTTGTGCAAAATCATCTGTAATATTGGTAATATTCACTCCGGAGGGAGTGCCGCACAACAAAGAAATATTCTCAACAACCACACCGGCTGTAGCAGTACATCCGTTAATGTCCGTGACTGTTACGGTATATGTGCCTGCAAGGATTCCCGAGATGTTGTTAGTCGTGCTTCCATTAGACCATGAATAGGTGAAGGGTGATGTACCGCCTGTTACAGTCAGGTCTATGCTCCCGTTTGCGTTTCCGCATGTGGATGAAGTTGCAGTAGCTGAAGCTGACAGATTACAAGGCGATCCGCCTTCCACTATCAGTTTAAAATCTTTAGTATCTCCATACATACCGGATGTAGCGCAGGCATTTGTAGCCGGAGCGCTGCCATCCGATCGAACGCGTAACCTGTGTTCTCCTGCAACTGCATCAGCAGGAACCAGCACATTGGGAATAGTTGCAGTGCTGCTGCCAAAGAAGTTTGCAAGAAAAACTGCCTCACTCACTAACTGCTCACCCGGATCACTAAAATCGCCATCGTTGTTCCAGTCACACCAAGCCATCATGTAACTGTCGCCCCAGTTTCCACCCTTGGTAATGGTAAGTGTGTAGGAATTTCCTGCTGTCACACTTCCGGATGCAGTGGAATACTTGTCCTGGTAACCATCATCAGAACCGTCGCCCGAACAATCTCCTGTAGTGAAATTTAATGTTCCGAACTTAACTTCTTTTATCCAGAACATATACAAACCAAAGAAACAAGGTGAACCAGAAGTTACAACCTGGCAACTTCCATAATCAACCTGTTGGGAATACACTTTTGTAGAGTATGTAACAATAAGTGCAATAGCAATGAGTAATATTTTTTTCATAGTATTAGTTTTTTGTAAAGCTAAACCAATATATCAATAATACAACAGGGCAAATGACATAACTATTTAGAAAACAGTTGAATAAACTTTTCAGGTACGACTGTCACTTTATGTGTTTCATAGTTAAAACAAACCATACCTGTTTTGGCTATTGCCACTTCATTTCCGCTCTGATTAGTAAGACGATAATACAAATCAAAACTTGCCCTTGAAAATTCAGCAGGTGTTACTTCCACTTTTAATATATCTCCGTGAAATCCTTCTGACTTAAATATTATAGCTACATCTCCCATTATCAATGAAGTGCCGAACAAATCCAGCTCGCTGCAGTTATATTTTTTCAGGAAAAGAAGTCTTGCCTCGTGCATAATAGAAAGTATAGCATCATTTCCCAAATGACCTCCATAATTTACATCTCCGATACGAACAGGAATTTCACAGGAAAAGGTAAATTCAGATGGAAATTCAAGTTTAATGCGTGACATAGGTTAAACAGTTTTTAGCGCTTCATTTATTTTGTCGTAAATATAATTCAGGTCTTCACTACTGATACAATAAGGCGGCAACAGATAAATGATATTACCTAACGGGCGAATCAGAACTCCGTTAGCTATAAAGAAATCATACAACCTGTCTCTTAATGAACTGAAATAAGAACTGTTCTCCTCTCCTATTTCTATGGCTATAACCGTTCCTAATGTTCTTACATTTTTCACTTTCTTATTGGATTGTACAGATGCGGCAAATTGCTTGTGCTGCTCTGCTATTCTTTGAATGTTCTGTTGTGTTTCTTCTTTCTCCATTAAATCCATGCTTGCCACTGCAGCAGCGCAAACGACAGGATTGGCTGTGTAAGAGTGTCCGTGAAACAGCGTTTTCAGTTTATCATCTGACAGAAAAGCGTCATAAATTTTTTGTGATGAAGTTGTAACACCAAGAGGTAATGTTCCTCCTGTAATTCCTTTGGAGAAACACATTATGTCTGCCTTCTCTGAAATATAATCAGTTGCAAACCATTTACCTGTTCTGCCAAATCCGGTAAACACTTCATCAGCTATAGTTAAAATATTATTCTCCCTGCAGAGTTTTACTATCTCATTCAGTTCATCAGGTTCATACATCACCATTCCAGCGGTTCCCTGTAACAGCGGTTCGAATATGAAAGCTGCTATTTCTGAATTATGTTTTACAATTTGAGATTGAATTTTTTCCATTGCTTCTTTCTTTTGTTCTGCTACAGGAACAGGAACAAAAATTACTTCAAACAGAAGCGAGTTAAAAGGATTGGTAAAAGCGCCCCTGCCACTGACTGACATAGCGCCAAAAGTATCTCCGTGATACGCATTTTCAAAAGCAAGAATTTTTGTTTTCGGCTTTCCGATGTTGTACCAATACTGCAAAGCCATCTTCAAAGCTACCTCAACAGCAGTGCTACCATTGTCTGAGAAAAAAACTTTTTTTTGATTATCCGGAAGATGTGACAGCAATCTTTCTCCCAACTCAATTGCCGGCTCATGTGTAAATCCTGCAAAGATGACATGCTCCAACTTCCTTAACTGCTCTGAAACTTTCTCTGCAATATATGGATGGGCATGTCCGTGAATATTAGTCCACCAGGAAGAAACAGCATCAATATATTTCTTTCCGTTTTCATCATAGAGATATGCGCCTTCGCCGCGAACAATGCCTATTGCATCTTTTGCTGTTTTCATTTGAGTGTATGGATGCCATATAATTTGCTTATCCCTATAAGAAAGACTGTTCATTTCTGGTATTTTATTAAAATGATAATAAGTTTATAAATCCGGCAGAGGAAAGTTTTTTGCAACAATTGAAACAGACTGTTTGTCCACTTTACTTAACTTAGGTACTCTGCCTAAATACTTCAGTTGTGTGTTTGAAAGAATAACCTCTTCCGTTGTTTTAACTTCTGAATCATTAAAAATAATTCCTTCAACAGGAATATTCCTGCTCTTTAAAGTATCTACCGATAGTAATGTGTGATTAATACTTCCCAGATAATTTCTTGAAACTAAAATTACAGGGAGATTCCAATGTTGTAACAAATCAATGTTCAGGAAATCTGTACGCAACGGAACCATTAATCCACCTGCTAATTCAATCAATAATGTATTATCTGTAACAGGAATTTTTAATTCGGATTCTTCGATAACCACTTTATCTATATCGGCTGCTCCATGTGGCGACATCGGTTGGGTGAGACGGTATGATTCAGGGAAAAATTTTGTAACAGAATTACTCACCAGGCTTTTTACAAAATCAGTATCAGTAAATTCTAAACTTCCTGCCTGAACGGGCTTCCAGTAGTCTGCTTTCCACGCTTCACATAGTACAGCAGAAGTTATTGTTTTACCTACATCTGTTCCAATTCCTGCTATAATATATGTTCGGCGCATTTCTTAACTGTCAATTTTAACACTGAGCGATGTTACAGTTCTGTTGTTAACAGATTTTTCACTCTTACCGTAAAGTCCGGCTATTTCTTTTGCGACAAAATTAATTCATCTATAATAATATCTATTTCCTCTTTGAGATTGTATGAGTGAAGGCAAATCCTTACCCGTTCTTTCCCTTTCGGAACTGTGGGGCTGAGTATCGGGCGAATGTCATATCCCATATCTTGTACTCGGTATGCGGCACTTCTACATTCATTATTCCCCGGAATAATTACCGGCTGTATCGGGCTATGACTATTCGTCAGGTTTAATTCTTTTGCCAGATCTCTGAAAAGGGCAATCAAATCATGAAGAATTTTTCTTTCTTCATCTCTCTTTCTCATCCATTCATAGCTGCAACGGATGGCTGCTAATGAATGAGCAGATAAAGCAGTAGAAAAAATAAACGGACGGGCATAATTGACTAAAAATTCCTTCAGTAGCTGAGAACCGACAATGGCAGCGCCATGTACGCCCATTGCTTTTCCAAAAGTATAAAGACGGGCAAATACTTTTTCTTCCAATCGTAATTCATTCAGCAATCCTCTTCCTTCATGCCCCCAAATACCGGTAGCGTGTGCTTCATCCACTATCAAAAAGGCATTAGCGCTTTCTGTTACAGTCACCAAATCTTCCAATGGTGCGAAATCTCCATCCATGGAATAGACCGATTCAACTGCAATGAATACATTCCCTTTTGAACTACTGATTTTCCGTTTTAAATCCTCCAAGTCATTATGCCTGAATTTGTATTTCGCTGCATAACTCATCCTGCAGCCGTCAATAATGCTGGCATGAATAAGTTCATCGCAAATGATTGTATCATCCTTTCCGGCAATGCTTGAAAACAGTCCGAGATTGGCATCGTATCCAGAATTAAAAATTAAAGCAGCTTCTGCATTATGAAACTTTGCGATATACTTTTCCAAATCTTCGGCATAATATGTATTCCCGGTCAGCAAACGTGAACCGGTAGAGCCATTATTATACAAATCTTCTTTATATACTTCTTTTTTAATTGCTTTATAAAGGTCAAATGAATAGGATGCTCCTAAATAATTATTGGAACAAAAATCAATCATCCCATCGTGCACTTCCAAGGAACGGAGAGAATCTTCCTGTCTCCGTTTTTCGAGTAGCTGCTGAATATGTGAGGGGGTTTTCATCCAACAATAATTAATAATTGTACTTGTTGCACAATATTAATAAGAGGTTTTATTTTATCAAGTAAAAATTCAACAGAATAGAATAAAGTAGTTACTGTTACAATTCTTGTTTGTAACAATTCTTTAAAGAATTTGCTCATTATTTCTTATGAATACATCATTAAGTTAAGCTGATTCTACCCCAAAGATGTCGTGTGTTTATAATAAGATATCATTTCTATAACCATTATACTCCGTAGGAGTCGTGCAATAAAGTCATTATTCTGATTCACCATTTGTTTGTTTTAACTGCGTCCTTGTTACTTTTGCAACTGATGAAAAAGGTTGTACTAATTATCATGGATGGCTGGGGGCACGGCAAAGTTCCTTCGGCTGATGCTATTGCACAGGCAAACGCACCTTATGTAAGAAGTTTGTACTCTAAATATTCCAATTGCGAATTGAAAACATCCGGCGAAGATGTGGGCTTGCCTGACGGGCAAATGGGAAATTCTGAAGTAGGTCATTTGAATATTGGCGCCGGAAGAATTGTTTATCAGAAACTGGTTAGAATTAACAACGCAATAAAAAGCGGTGAACTCGCTAAAAATCCAAAACTGATTGAAGCGATGAATTATGCCAAAACAACAGGCAAAGCATTTCATCTTATCGGTTTGGTATCAAATGGCGGAGTTCATTCTTCGGATGTTCACCTGAAAGCAGTTTGCGATATTTTAAAAACAAACGGATTAAGCAATGTGTTTATTCATGCATTCACTGATGGTCGTGATACTGATCCGAAGAGTGGTTATGGTTTTATTGAAAATTTACAGGAACACTTGAAAATTTCTGTAGGAGAAATTGCAAGCGTGGTAGGACGATATTATGCAATGGACAGAGATAACCGTTGGGAAAGAGTGAAGCTCGCTTACGATTTACTGACGAAAGGAGAAGGAAAGAAAACAAAAAATATTCTTGAATCTATTAAAGAATCCTATAGCGAAGGTGTTACAGATGAGTTTATAAAACCTATTGTAAAGACTGATGACAAAGGAAATCCTGTTGCTACCATCAAAGAAGGCGATGTAGTTTTCTGTTTTAATTTCCGCACCGACCGTTGTCGCGAAATAACCAAAGCGCTCACTCAGCAGGAATTTCCTGAATATCAAATGAAGCCGTTACAACTTCATTATCTGACGATGACGATTTACGATCACACTTTCAAGAATGTAAAAAATATTTTTGATAATGCTGATTTGAATATGACATTGGGAGAAGTGCTGGAGAAAAACAGTAAGAAACAAATTCGTATAGCTGAAACTGAAAAGTATCCGCATGTTACTTTCTTCTTTTCCGGCGGCAGAGAAAAACCATTTGAAGGAGAAACCCGGATTATGATTCCTTCTCCTAAAGTGGCTACTTATGACTTAAAACCTTCAATGAGCGCTTACGAAGTGAAGGATGCTATTGTAACAGAACTGAAAAAGGGTAAAGTGGATTTTGTTTGTCTGAATTTTGCAAATGCCGATATGGTGGGACACACCGGAGTTTTCAGCGCTGTAACAGAAGCTGTTGAAACAGTAGATGTCTGTGTTAAAGAAGTTACCGAAACTGCTTTAGTCAATGGATATACCATTCTGCTCACTGCCGACCACGGCAATGCAGACTATATGATTAATGAAGACGGAACTCCGAATACTGCACACACAAAAAACCCTGTTCCTCTTTTTCTGATTGACAACACATTACATCCTCAGTTGAAGAATGGTCGTCTTGCCGATATTGCTCCTACAGTTTTGAAATTATTGGGAATAGAAATTCCTAAAGAAATGAGTGGAAATATTTTGTTTTAATGATGAAGCGTTTGTTTAATAATTATAATAGACATAGTAGAAAATCTGTAAGTAAAAGGACAGGGCTATACCCTTCATTCCGGTTATTTTGTCTTCTCTGTCTTACAGTTTTTCTTTCCTGTAATTCAAAACATGAAAACAACGGATTGAAGAACGATTATTTTGATTTAACAGATTTCATTAATCAGCAGATAAAGTTTCTCTATGATTCTAAAGCCACATTGTATATCACTGCTACTGCAAATAATAAAGGCGAGAACCGGCTCAACAAAAATCCGGACTGGAAAAGGGAATTTCTATCCTTTAT
>CAYRJA010000035.1:0-28196 GCA_964424455.1 uncultured Bifidobacteriaceae bacterium | reverse complement strand
TTTTTCTTTTATACTTACCTGCCTTTACTTGTAGTTTTCATGCAACAATACCAATCCAAATAATGGTTTTATACAAGCGTTTGGTCAAAGTTCAATTAATGGAAGTATTGTTAATCAGGGATTTTTGGGTGCTTATGGAACTTATGCTCACAGCGATGCAATTCTTACCATTGCAAATGGTTTCACTAATGAAGGTACATTAAGATTATGGGGTGATAACACAGGAAGCGTTGTTGGGAATGCAACAATTGTAGTATCAAATGGGAATCTTATAAATAATAAAAAAATATTGAGCGGCGGTTCTGAAAGTTACGGAGTCACCAACTCTCTGAAAGCTGAACTTATCAATAATGATTCGACAATTATTGCTGCCAGAGAATTTATTGTTGATAAAACTAACGCTCACCATGTAACCAATGGATTTATTCACGCTGTAAGAAGTGGCTGGAACAATAGAGAATTTACGTTAATTCAGTCAGGCACTAATCCTTCCTTTGAAAACTTTGGCACTTTTAAAATTGACAGCACAAATATTTTAAGACTCTCTCAGGGAAGTTTTATTAATCAACCTTTCGGAATTATAACCGGTATAGGTTCAATAAACTCACAGAATGGAACTTTGAATAACAAAGGATATTTATTACCCGGAGATAACATTGGAACTTTCTCTGTTACCGGTAACTATCCTGAAGAGCCAACATCTGTTTTGCAAATGGAGATTGGCGGATATTCAGCAGGAGCGGAACATGACAAATTTAACATATCGGGAAATGCTTCACTCAGCGGCATTCTTAACATTAAGCTTGTAAACGGATTTACACCAGCTCTGGGAGATTCATTTTTGGTTTTAACATACGGCTCGCGAACAGGTTCTTTCAGCAGCATTGTTGACAGCAGTTTAGTCTCGGGTGCTGAATGGGCTGCCATTTATAATTCCAATAGTCTGTACATAAAACTAACAGATGATCCAACAATAATAGAAGATGATGAAGAAAAAAATCTCCCAACAGAATTTGCGCTGAACCAGAACTACCCCAATCCATTCAATTCAACAACCACAATCAAGTACAACCTCCCTATTAACGTGCATGTTACGCTGAGTCTGTACGACGTCCTTGGCCGAGAGGTGCTGACGCTGGTAGACGAGCAATCAAAGGCAGGATACCATTACGCAATCCTTGATGCATCTAGGTTTTCCAGTGGTGTCTACTTCTACCGAATCCAGGTAGGACAGTTCTCACAAGCCAAAAAATTTATTCTGCTTCGGTGAGTGGCTAAGAAATCAGAGAGCGCAGGAAGTGTGGTGTGCGTTGTAAAACACTGATGCAAGTTGCACCACACAACCTTCATCGAACTCAAATTGGTGAAACCTTGAACCATGTACCACCGTGCACGTCGTATAACAAATGCAAGCACGTCACTCGCACATCCGTTATGACAAAGATGATGCATTGTTTTGCGTAATGAAAAGTGCTCGCTCAACAGCGCACACATTCTTGCTAAAAGAGAAAGAATATTGAGCTTGCCGTTGCGTGCTTACTAAACATTGGCAGCGATCTTAATTGCAATTTTGTCCTCGCGGGGTTACACGCAGTGAACCCCGCGCTGAAATACTAACACAGTAATACTTATCTTGCAATCGTGTCCGTCAAAACATAAATAGAAAACAACAACGGTTTTTATTTCATCACCTTAACTTGTTACAAATGGCTTAGAGTGTATGAAGAACTGCAAGAAAGTAGTGAAGGAATGAGAAGCGGTGTTACAGTAAATACGGAGGGTTTCAAAAATGAAAACCCTCCTGCGACAGAAATACCGCAGAGTCCTGCGCATACGCACAAGGCACGGCAGCAGTGACTATGCGGGGACGGAAAGATTATAGACCAAAATTTGGAGGTTTGAAAATATTGTAATTACTTTGTAATAACTAAAACGAATAAACATGGAGGTTTCAATTATAAATATCGGAAATTCAAAAGGCATCAGACTTTCCAAAACTATTCTTGAAAAGTATAATATAAATGAGAAAATAGAGATAATTCTTGAAAAGAGTTTCATTATCCTAAAGCCGAAATCGGCGCCGAGAAAAGGTTGGGACAAAGCGTTTAAAAAAATGCACGAAAATGGAGACGATCAACTATTGATGGACGATGTTTTTGAAGATGAAAATCTTGAAGAGTGGAGCAAGTAAACCAGTATGACATAGTTTTGGTTAACCTTGACCCAACAATCGGAAGTGAAATGAAAAAGACAAGACCTTGTGTAGTCTTGTCGCCCAACGAGATGAATAAGTATTTACAGACAATTGTCATTTCACCAATAACGAGTAGTTCAAGACACTATCCTACAAGAGTGGGGATAAAACACAAGGCAACAAAAGGGTGGATTGCAATTGACCAAATCAGGACGATTGATAGAATGCGAATTATAAAACGATTTGAATCATTAACAGAAAAAGAAATAAACTTGGTAAAAATCGTATTACAAGAAACTTTTGTGAGCTAAAATTTTTGTCCTCGCAGGGTTACACATAGTGAATCCCGCGCTGAAATACTAACTGACTTGTCCTGAAAAAGATTTACACTAAAACAGTGTAACAACAGACAGATTCTTCGCTACGCTCAGAATGACAGTGTTGAGGGAATACGGCTTTGTCAATTTGCTGTTTGCTGTTTGTAATTTGCAATTTATTAATTCTTCAATCACTGTAACACTGCAAAGTCCTCTGTGTGAGGTGGTGGCAGCAGACTCTAATAGGGCAGAAAACCGGTTTAAATAAATATTTGCACAACCGGCATTTATGGTTATTTTTGCCGTCCTAAAATTCACTTCAACCTGATGTTAATCATTGATACCCGCGAAAGCGATTCGTTAGACAAAGCATTAAAAAAATACAAAAAGAAATTTGAGAAATCGGGTGTTCTCAAAGAATTGCGTGGCCGTCAGGGCTTTACCAAAAAGTCTGTCAGAAATCGTCAGACTGTAAAGCGCGCCGTTTACCGCGACCAGATTATCCGCGAAATGGAATCATAGATTTCAAATTCAATTGCTATATTTGTATAGCAGTTGAAGTATAATGGATATTCGCAGCTTTATTCAGTATTTACAATTCGAAAAAAGATATTCTGTTCATACGGTTACAGCGTATGAGAATGACTTAAAGCAATTTTCATCTTTCCTTATTGAAACTTTTGAGATATCAGATTTGAGTGCGGCTCGCCATACTCAAATCCGTAGCTGGTTGGTTTCGTTAATGGAATCCGGAACCGGCAGCAGAAGTATTAACCGGAAAATCTCCACCCTAAAAACATATTATAATTTTCTGCAAAAAAACGGCGGGTTAAAAAAAGACCCTATGCGGAAAGTGCAGTCGCCGAAAATTTCAATGCGGCTCCCGGTATTTGTAGAAGAGAAAAGTATCCGTGAATTTTTAAGTGGGTTTGAT
The DNA here is from genome assembly GCA_964424455.1 of uncultured Bifidobacteriaceae bacterium. Lineage (GTDB taxonomy): Bacteria > Bacteroidota > Bacteroidia > Chitinophagales > UBA10324 > CAYRJA01. Next base: position 24,751 of record CAYRJA010000035.1, on the reverse strand, counting down.
TTCGGCTATGAGTTGGAAGGAACCCGCGACCGGCTGATAATAGAATTATTTTACTCTACCGGCATGCGCTTGTCTGAACTGGTAAACCTGAAAAACGATTCTGTTAATCTTCAAAACAGTACAATCAAAGTTTTAGGAAAAGGTAATAAGGAACGGCTGATTCCGTTTCATAAAGAAATAATGATAGTGTTGAAAGAATATATGGCAGCACGCGATAAAAAATATCCTGCTCTTTCTCATGATTTTCTCTTTGTAACAGACAAAGGTGACAGAATTTATCCGCGTTTAGTTTACAGGATTATCAACCACTACCTGCAAATATTTACAACTGTAGATAAGAAAAGTCCTCATGTGCTGCGTCATACATTCGCCACTCATCTGCTGAATCATGGTGCGGAAATTAATGCCATTAAAGAACTACTCGGTCATGCGAATCTTTCCGCAACACAGGTTTACACTCACAATACGATTGAAAAACTGAAAAATATTTACAAACAGGCACATCCAAAAGCGTAAAACAATAAACTGTTCACTTAAATTAACTACAGTCATGAACATTAAAATTCATTCAATCCATTTCGATGCTGACCAAAAGCTGCTTGATTTTATTAATGAGCGACTCCGTAAAATTGAAAACTTCTTCGACCATATTACCGGTACGGAAGTCTTTCTGAAATTAGATGCGAAAGGTCATCAAATCAGCGATAAGGTTGCTGAGATAAAGGTGAGTTTGCCGGGCAAAGTTTTATTCTCTGAAGAGCGGAGCAAAGTATTTGAATCCTCTGTAGATGCCGCTTATGAATCTATCATTAAACAGATGAAGAAGCACAAGGATAAAATAAGAAGATAACTTCTATCGCTTCGCTGCTCTGAACTGCGCACAAATAATTCCTGCGGCAATGGCTGCATTCAAAGATTCTGCTTTGCCATAAGCAGGAATGGAGAGTTTTACTTTCGATAACTGTAACAGCGGATCTGACAATCCTTTTGATTCATTTCCTATCAATATGAATCCACCGGAAGAAAGATGTTCATTGAATAAATCTTTTCCGTCCAGAACGGCTGCATAAGATGGAAGCGAAGAATACTTTTTCAGCAATTCAATTAAATCTGTTTCAAATACCTTTACGTGTGTTACAGAACCCATTGTTGACTGTACTGTTTTAGGATTAAAAACATCAGCACAATCTTCGGAACAAAATATATTCGGAATGCCAAACCAGTCGGCAATTCTGATAATCGTTCCCATGTTTCCGGGATCTTGTATTTGTTCGAGTATGAGTGAAAGATTGCTCTGTAATTCCTCTTCATCTATTTTCCATTCCGGTATGGATGCAATTATTAAAACAGAAGAAGGAGATTTTAATTCTGATATTTTACTCATCTCCGGTTCGCTGACTTCTGTTATTTCAAAATCTCGTTGTTTCACCTTCGCAGCATATTTATCTATCCATTGCCACGTAGCAACTATCTGCTGAATTGAAAATGAAGATTGCAGTATTTCTTCTGCCAGCTTCTCCCCTTCTGCGATAAATACTTTATACTCTTTTCTATACTTTTTGATTCTTAGTGAATTAATGTATTTTTCCTGCGACTTTGTAAGCATCAATGCGAATTTTCACCACAAGTATAATTATCTTTTTCTGTTCGATGTTGGTGGCTATGCTTACTTCGTGCAGCAGTACGCGTCATGTTCCTGCAGGGCAATATTTGTTAGAGAAAAATGCAATTGACCTGAAAGCAAAAGTTGAATGGAAAAGGATTAAGAAAAACATTGAAGACAACCGCTCGCTGAAGGAGCAACTACTTGGATTATCTAAGCAAAAACCCAATAAAGTTACGCTGGATGTTTTTAAGTTTAATCTTTTTGTTTACAACCTGTCTTACACACACAAGACAAACCGCCTTCTCCAGTGGATGATGAACACGATTGGCGAGCCGCCTGTTATTTTTGATTCAACATTAGTAGAGGGTTCGGCAAAACAAATGCAAACTTTCCTGCAGAATAAAGGTTACTTCAATTCAATAGTGGATTACCACACTGATATTCGCGGCAAGCGGGCTACCATTCATTATGTTGTAACACCCGGAAGTTTATTCACAATTGAGCATGTCACTTTCCCTCCTGTAACAGATGGTGTTACATCTATCATTAACAGCTTTAAAGATGAAACAGTGTTACAGAAGGACAATCCTGTTGATTTTGATAAAATAGATGCAGAACGAAACCGTATGCTTCACGATTTACAAGATTGGGGTTACTACAAGTTCAACAAGAATGATATTTATTTCACCCTTGACACAACAGGTAAAAAGAACAAAGCAGATATCTCTTCAAACATTAATGCTCCGGCTGATTCATCTGCCCAACAAAAATATTATATCCGGAATGTTGGGGTTTATCCCGATTACAATCCTAATCAACAGCAAAATATAATATACGATACACTGGAGTTCAATCGTATTTTATACATATCCCGGAAGATGAATCTGCACCCTAAGGTGTTAAACAAAGTTATTTTCATTGCAAAGGGACAGGAATATTCACGCGCTAAATATGATTATTCCATTTCGAGAATTGCCGATCTTGGCGTTTATAATTTTGTAAACATCCGGTATAAGGAAGTGACCAAAGACTCGCTTGATTGTTCCATTTACCTCACTCCTGCCCCGCTCAATACGCTGACTGCTGAATTTGAAGCAAGCAATATTGATGATAATCTTGGAAGCACTCTTCGCTTTTCCTATCTGAACCGCAATCTCCGTCATCGCGCTTCGCAACTTGAGTTAAGCGCCAACGGCGGTGTTGAGATTCCTTTTGTGAACACAGACAGTCTTCTCTATACAGGCGGTGTTTCAGCTAACTTTTATATTCCGCGCTTTTTGTTTTTACCCATAGGAGAAAAAAGGTTATCAAGATATTACAATGAAAAAACAAAAATCTCCCTTAGCGCCCGTATGATTCAGCAGAGCAAAGTTTACTCTTTAGTAAATTATAATTTTTCATTTGGATGGGATTGGAAAGAAACCCGTCGCAAACGGCATATTGTAAATCCTGTATTTGTAACACTTGTGAGCGCATTTAACCTTAGTCCATCATTCAAAGAACGGCTGAGTAATGATCTGTTTTTATCACAAAGTTTCAGCGACTTGCTGATTACCGGCGCCAATTACAATTTCATTTACTCCAATCTGCAACCTGATAAACTTTCTAACTTCTCTGTGTTCAAAGCAAGCGCTGAAATTTCAGGACATCTTTTATATGGGGTAGAAAAGTTAGTTGAGTCAATTGGTGTAACAACTCCTGAGAATGGAAACGGGCAATATACTATTGCCTATCTTCCATTCTCCAATTATTCAAGAGTGGATATAGATTTCAGAAGGTTCTGGATATTCAATCAAAACCGGCGTATGGTTTCCCGCTTATATGCCGGCGGTGGAGTTCCCTATCTTAACTCAATAGCGCTTCCTTATATCAAACAATTTTATGCCGGCGGTCCGAATGACATTCGTGCATGGCGTATCCGTGCGCTGGGTCCGGGTTCATACAATCTAAGCAATCAGGATACTTCCTTAACCGGAATTTACTATAACCAAACAGGTGATATTAAATTACAGGCAAACATGGAATACCGTTTTGGCATCTTTAGTTTTTTCAAAGGCGCATTGTTTATGGATGCCGGAAATATCTGGAATCTGAAAAAAGATGTAAGCAAGCCGGGCGCTGAATTTCAACTCAACCGGTTTTACAAAGAAATAGCTTTAGGCGGCGGGTTAGGTATCCGTATGGATTTTGACTTTATGGCATTACGATTTGATTTTGCTGTTCCACTTCACAATCCCGCTCTGCCGGAAGGCATTGACCGCTGGACTGTAACACAGCAGGGATTCGGTTCATGGAAATGGCTGAAGAGTAACACTGTGCTGAATATTGCGGTAGGTTATCCGTTTAATTAAAAAGAACGGCAGTAGCTGTTACAGTAACCTTAATATAAATTTTACTGACATTTATAATTTACCGGACAAAGAGAACCAATCTATATTTCGTAATTGATTGGGCAATAAATACGCGGGATTTGCGAAAAGCGTAATCCCGCTATGACAAATCTGTTTTCTTTAAATGATAACTATATATAAAAAACAAGGGTGCAGAAAATAACTTCCTACACCCTCTTCACTAAACATTTATCAAATGAAAATTAATGTGACTATTTGAATCGTCTAAGCTAATGAACCAAGATACTCAGCCACACTCTCATGGCTTTCTTTCATTGCCTTCTTACCTTTTTGCCAGTTCGCAGGGCAAACTTCACCGTTCTCTTCATAATACTGAAGTGCATCAATCATGCGTAATGCTTCATCAACGCTGCGACCTAATGGCATATCATTCACCAACTGATGGCGGACTATACCTGCTTTATCAATAAGAAACAATCCTCTGTAAGCTAAAGGACTGCCATTAAATTCCATCAAATCAGTTTCTGCATCAAAATGATAATCACCGGCAAGTATGCCGTAGTTAATGGCAATCGTTTTAGAAATATCTGCTACCAAAGGATATTTCACTCCTTTGATTCCACCTTGCTTCTGCTCGGTTTGCAGCCATGCCCAATGAGTGTGAGTGGAGTCAACAGAACAGCCAACCACTTCCACATTGCGGGCTTCAAATTCTTTTATCCTGTCCTGAAATGCAATGATTTCAGTTGGGCAAACGAAAGTAAAATCCAATGGGTAAAAGAAAAACAATACATGCTTTTTTCCGATGTATTGATCTAATGAAAAACCACTTGTGATTTCTCCTCCTTTAATTACTGCTCCGGCTTCAAAATGCGGCGCTTTTCTTCCTACTAATACTGACATGATTGTTTATGTTTTTATGTTTAAAAAGTTAACACTGATTACAACTACAAACATAGAGAAAAGTTCATCCTATATGGAATTCTTTTTTACTCCTGTAACATCTTCTCACTTGTTTTCTTTTCCACTGAGAGCACAACAATGAATCAGATAACCAACGCTGTCATCCCGAACGCAGTGAGGGATCTCATCATTTTACTGCACTGCTTCTTATTGGCGGATTCCTCCTTCGTCGGAATGACACAGAGAACAGGCAGATGCTTCCTTCATTGGAATGACAGAGAAATTATAACGACTCATTATTCCGTATCAGTCGGATCATTGCTGAAACAACTTTTCTGAAAACAGATACAGACATATTCTTTCTGAAAATACAAGTGCCCCGAAGAACTAAGTAGCTCGCATCAATCGTTTGGTCTGATTTCTGAATTTATTTTATTCGTCAATTAGCTTATAAAAGTGTAATAATTAAAAAATTTTATACGATTTTTGAATTTATAGAATAGTCATGAATACTAAACTAAGAAAATAAAACGGATGAAAATTTTACTATGTGTATTTTTATTGCTGCTTTCACCTAATACATCGGATTTCAACAGAAGCAATTTATATTCTGAAAAGGAATATGAATCAATAACTATTGGCGATCAAACCTGGATGACTTCTAACTGGGATACACCTACTTTGAAGAGTTGGTATTTTGATAACGATTCAGTTGCTAACAAAAAATACGGAAGATTATATTATTTTAGCAATGCCTTGAACTCAGCTCCGAAAGGTTGGCATCTTCCTTCATTGGATGAATGGCAAATTCTAATTAATCATTTCGGGGGAGATGAGAAAGCTATTTCTGCTCTTATGGAAGGAGGTTCATCCGGTTTAAATTTATTACTGGGTGGAAACAAGAGCGCTAACATTAGTCCTACCGATATTTTCAACTTTAAAGATAAATGGGGGTTTTACTGGACTTCTACTACTGATGGCGACCAAACTGCTTATAGCATTCATTTTGAAAAGGGTAGTAATAAAATCACGAAAATGGCTTATAGAAGAGCTAATGGATTTTCTGTACGCTACATAAAAGATAAATGAGTACTGCTGCCATCATTTAAATTACCCTTGCCCGCTTTTTATTCCAGTCTTTTAGGAATTTCTTTCAGTACATCTTCGATACTTGCAAATCTCGTAATGATTTTCCCGCTTGAGTCAATCAAGATAAACATAGGTGTATAAGTCACTATATATTTTATACTGGGACGGCTGCCTTCCTTTGATTCAAAAACATTTGTCCACTCGGTAGTAGATTTGTTTTTAATAAAATTATTCCAATCTGTAACATCCGAATCATACCCGACTGCATAAATTCTCAGTCCCTTGTCTTTAAATTTATTCCACAATGGCACCAGCTCTGGTAATTGCTCCTGACAATGAGAACAATTGGGTCCATAAAAAATCAAGACGGTTAATTTACCGGATGCAACATCTTCACTGAGTTTCCTTTGAATACCGTTGGGGTCTTTGAGTTTAATTTCAATATATCCGGAACCTTTTATACAACTTTCCAGATTCCAAAGCCGTGCCCTTACTGCAGCATTATACATGCTTGTTGAATGATGGTCAGCCCATTGCTGGTATTTGACCAGAAGATCCTCTTTATGGTGTAAATAAAACAAATCAAACAAAAGCTGCTGAAAGGATTTAGCTGCATCAGGATTTCTAAGCGTAATAGTCATAGCTTCGTTGAAAGGGATAAAAGAGGTATCCTCTTCACTAAGCAAGTACATATAGTTGACAAACACACGCGATGAAATAAAACTGGTGTAATAAAGTGGATTTGAAAAAAGTTCTCTTTTTAAAAAACTTTTTCTGAGCGCTTCAATGGAAACAAAGGATGATTTTGGCAGTATCTCCGAAGGGCAAAGTAAACTTCCTGTAAAGGAGTTAGGACTTTTCAAGGCAATCGCTTTAACCTTATCCTGATAATCCAGAAAGAGATTTCTGACAATCAGGAAAGTATCTTTCTCTGCTATATTTCTATCAGAATATTTCTGGAGTGACTCTCTAAGTGATTTACATAAAGCATAGAACGGAACAAATGCATTGTTCTCATAAGAATTTTTTATCGAAATGGTTTCATTCTTCTTCTCATCACAAGCAATTTCAATCGAATACTTTTTCTCTTTTGGTGTTATTAAGAAATCAAAATATTTAGCTCCGGAAAAAAGAGTTATTTGACAAGGGTTATCTATCGCCAAATAATAACTAAACTCACCATCTTTATTAACAGGAATATTCTCATCACGGCTTCCCATTACGCTGAATCTCGTAACAACTATTTTACCGGGTATTGTACAGTGATTTACAAATTTTCCTTGTATTTCAACTGTATCATTTATTATTTCTTTTCTATTTAATATACAAGTTTCAGAAAAATCAATTGAAGAAGCCGCTTTACAACTAAAGCAGGGATATAAAAATGGAAAAACAAAATATATGAATAAGTATCTAACCAAAGAGAGAGTCATTTATCAAGCACAATTATATTGCAAAAACCGTGGCAAAAAAAGTTTGCTTAATATACATGAAAAAAGGAAGCCGTTTGGCTTCCTTTTTTCTTCTGAATCCTGTTCCACTTAAACAGGAAAACATTCAATCAAAACTTCTCAAACTTCCTGTGAATGTTTACGTCACGACCGTCTTTCACATTCAGGAAGTAAACTCCCTGCGTCATCGTGCTTACATCAAATTGCAGAGTGGTTACTCCTTCTTTCAGTTCTTCTGTACCCAAGAACACTTCCTGTCCGAGTATATTGGTAACTGAAATTGTAACTGACTTGTCATAAGGTGTTGTAATCACAAAGTTCAACTTGTTATCTGTCGGGTTAGGATACAAAGCCGATATTTCAAGTTTTGTAGTATTGAAATTCAACACTCTTATATCTGAATACGAATCAGCGCCATCGAAATCAACCTGCCTTAACCGGTAGTAACGGTTTCCTGATTTATTCAACTGACTATCTATGAAATGATAATCATGTTCAACAGCAGATGTTCCCGCTCCCTGTACTTCACCTATTTTTGAGAAAGAAAGTTTTCCCTCCCCATTAATATTAAGCGCAAGTTCAACATCGAAATGGTCGTTGTTGATTTCACTCGCTGTATTCCATTTTAACAATGCATCCAAATCATCGTTACATTTTTCAGCGGTGAATGTTGTCAACTGAATCGGCAACAGATTGTCCGATTCACCAATGCCAAATTCAGAGAATGAACTCAACCCTTTGCGGAGTGCATATCCATCATTTTTCAATCTTCCGGGTCCGCTTGTACTACTCAATGTTCCTCCTGCCGGTTTCCAGTCTGCAAAGGTGGTAGAGCCGGTATCTCTTTTCAATATTCCGAATTGATTATCATTCAACGCAGGTGAGATAAAGCCGTTAAAGAAAAGACTGATATCATAAGTTCCCAACGATGCTAATGAGTCAGGTTCGATAATCCACGTTCCTTCATCACGCATGCGCTTGTAGGCGGTGTGATAAGGATTGCCCGGAATACTGGTTTCCCATGCACTCATATACTGGTCTGACTGGAAGCCGCCTGTTTTTACCGGACCATTTTTGAAGAATGCAGTGAACTTGCGGATACCATAAGGGTTCTGACCGGTTTTGCCGGATAAGTGATTAGACTTAACCGATACCAATCTTCCCTTGGTGGCATTGCCGACAGGGAAATGATAGGTAAGCGAAGAACTGTCTCTGAAATAACGAGTCAGATTTCCGTTGATGTAGCTGACTGTATAGTTTGTTCCGACATTAGCTCCTGCTGCAATAATGCTGGATGCGGTTGTGTCTGTTACAATTACATTCTTTGTCCCGGTGGCAATCACCCCATTCATTAATGTAAGCGTATTGCTGACGGTGAGGTTGCCATTCAGTGTAACACCGCTTGTATTATCCATCACCACATCGTACGCATTGATGGCATCCGCTGTTTGTGCGGATGAACCTGTAAAGCGAAGTATTCCGTCAGTATGGGTATAGGTTGCCGTGGTGTTAATAGACAAATTACCATAGAGCGACAGGTTACCCGGGCTTGAATTAATGGTCAGTGAAGCATTCGCCTGAATGGTTATATTATGAGCATAAGCGCTATCGCTGATTACAGGGAAGTTACCCGAATCGTTTGTCACATCAGGTATCACCACATTGGTAGTTGAATCAGGAACACCATCACACCAGTTGCGGTAATCGCTCCAGTTAGTGTCATAGCCGCCAATCCATACTCCGGGTGAGCCGGTCAGAACTGTAACAGTTACAAAAGAAGATGTGTCGGGGCTTCCGGCAACACAACCGGTAAGACTGGAAGTCATTATCACACGATACTTGTTTCCGTTTGACACACTGTTATCAGTATAAGTGCCATTAGTGGCTCCTGAAACATTTGACCATCCGCTGCCTGAATCAAGCTGCCACTGATAGCCGGGAGTGCTTCCTCCGTAAACCGGCACTGCCGTAAAGGATGCGGTATGAGTAGAGTTGCAGATAATAAGAGATGGTGTAATTTCCATAGAAACCTGCGCTATATCGCTTGGGCGAACCCTAACCATAGCTGTATCGGTATAGATAGTGCCGCAGCCGGTCATCAGCTTGTTCCGGAACCAGTATGTTCCCTGAGGTGCAGAACCGGTCGTGTTAATCTGCAAATCATCGGTATATTCACCAGAGTAGCTGAATCCCGTCGGAGTCCCATTGGCAACGCCCACCCAACTGCTGCCATTGTAATACTGCCAGAGGTAATTCGTATCAACAGACAACACATCATAACTGTACGTTTTACTGATACTGCTGCCCGCACAAATAGTGTCACGCTTTACCGGCTGTACAGTAATAGAGGGTGAGGTTTGTCTGTACAGGGTTGCCGCAGCAGAGGTGTCATTACCGCAAGAGTTTGCACCAATCAAGCGGTATTTGTTTTTCCAGTATGACGAATACGATCCGGTGAGATTGATACTCAGCATGGAAGTATCCACATTACTGTTGATAGTGTATGGCGCTCCACCGGAAATATTTGTCCATGTGTTGCCGCCGTCATTCGACACCTGCCATGTATTGGTGGGGCTGTTGCCGGTTACCTTGCCTTTCAGCACTGTTGTTCCACTGCAATAGATGATGTCATTATTTCCATCTCCTGCTTCATAGTAGGTAATATCGGGCGGAGCGGTTACCGTTAATGTGGCTGCATTAGAAGTTGCACTTGTTCCACAGGAATTCGTTACAACACAACGATACTGGTATCCATCCATACCGGAAGTAACGCTTGTTTTCGTATATGAATCATTAGTAGCCCCGCCAATGGTGTTCCATGTACTGATTTGCTTTTCCTCCCATTGATAAGTAAATGGAGATGCTCCGCCTGCAACAATGCTGAATGTCGCATCCTCACCTACACATTCAGATTGATTTGAGGGGTGAGTTGAAACAGAGGCATGAGCATTTACCGTAAAATTGTAACTGGCGCTTACTGAACTGATGCATAGCGTATTCGTAAACTTAATAGAGGTTACATTTACTGTACATGACCCGCTTGTATTTAAAACCTCTGTTGTAAAAGTTCCTCCTGCCCCGGTTGTAACAACAGTCATGGAGGCAGTAGTAGAACTTATAGAATTAGCTCCGGTTACATCGTAAGTAACCGTATAGTCCCCATTGGTAAGCGTAGAAGAAGTTACTGTAACAACTGCTCCGTTTCCTGCACAAACTGTTCCTACAGAAATACTAAAATTACTTACTTGAGGCAGAAGACCCGGGGCAACATCATCTACAGTTCCATTACAATTATCGTCAAGGTTATTGCAAATTTCTGTGGCAGGGACTACTTCGCCTGCACATATTCCCCATGAACCGGCAGAACAGGTTTGTGTGCCGGAATGACATATACCGACACCATTTGTTCCGCCAGGACCTGAATAACAAGACCGTGTAAGTCCATCATCTACAGTTCCATCACAATCATCATCAACATTATTACAAACTTCTGTGGTAGGGATTACTTCGCCTGCACATATTCCCCATGAACCGGCAGAACAGGTTTGTGTACCGGAATGACATGGACCTACTCCATTGGTTCCATTGTCTCCTGAATAACATGATTGTGTAACTCCATCATCTACAGTTCCATCACAATCATCATCAATATTATTGCAAATCTCCGTTGTCCCCGGATTTACTGTAAGAGTTGCAGTGTTGGAAGTAGTTGTTCCGCATGAATTAGTAACCACCACATCATAACTGCCGGCATCTCCTGTAGTAACCGGGGACATTATATACGATGAATTAGTTGCTCCCGTAATATTCGATGTATTCTTCCTCCATTGATATGAAAGAGGCGCCTGCCCGGTTGCTACTACACTTAATGTAACATTTAAATCTCCGTTACATACCGTTTGAGTTGCAGGATGAGTGGTTATAGCAGGAGGGATACATGCATCCAGCTCATGTGCACCGATATAAGGAACAGTGGTGCTTCTAACCGTTCCGTCAATATCTGTTGTAATTCCAATACCACTTAAGTCCAACGCATTTTCTTTAGCAAACAAATAACCGTCATCAGAACCGTTCTCCAAATGCAGGAATGCTCCATCTGTTACAATATCATCCGGGTCAACAAACAGATAGCCGGCTCCCGGGTTCACCACATCATTTGCCGTATCGTTCGGACTCGTATAAGATGAGGGCGTACTTCCTGTTACAGTTTGTCCATATACACTGTTGGCATCGCAACTAAAAGCGGTTTTCCATCCACTGAAGTTATAGGTAGTTGCGGGACCGCTCTGGAAATTGCCTACAATTTTCTGGGCTACTGTGCCAGTGTTGCCGGTTGACAGGAAGTTGTAATTTACATTTGAACCGCTCCATCCCGTTGCCGGATTGCTGGTATTGTTACAGATAGTAAAATGATCCACATAGCCGGTACGGTTGTTAATGATGATGTTATTCTTGAAATAAACCGTTCCGCCGTTGGTTTCGCCGTTACCTGCTGCGCTTCGCATATAGCCATAGGAAGGCACTACGGGACAGTCGCCCGGCAGAGAAGATTTACCTTCACCTGTGATGTAAACCGTATTATAATAAAACTTAGTTGTGTTGCCGGATTTTGTAACATCAAGGATACCGTAAATATCCGGGTTGTTGTATTGTTTAGTCGGATGAACTTCCGGCGCTAAGTGAATCATATTATTGATTAAGGTATAAGAACCGTTAGCTACATACGAATTGATATCTGCCAGGTCAGCGCCGCCAATGGTAATACCTGAAATCGAAGGAGTGTAAACATCTGCTCCGAACACACCGCCATTATAGTTGGTCAGGTCATAAATACGATTCTTAGAAACAATACCCGCATCGGAAGTGGTTTCTGCGTTCAGCGCTATACCATTTATGCGCACCCATCGGTTCCATGTAGCATTGGCAAACAGGTTATACACCGTATTGCTGTCCACCCTGTTGTCAGAGCCATAGTTTGAACGCAAAGCAATACCCGAAAGCGCAGCAGGCCATACTTTGTCCTGATACTTGCCATTCATATTCACATTTGAAAGTGACGATTCACTGAACAGGTTGGCAATAGTATTTCCCCGGATGATTGATTTTCCTGCATACACATTCAGTGCGTTAGTTCCGTATTCGCGGGCGCCGCGACGGATACCCGTCAGGTAAGAATGTCCAGATTCAGTATTGTATGGAGCGGTACTCCGTATTCCCGCCACAACATTACCCGAAATGGTCGAGGCAGAGGTACTGTAATTCCAGATTCCGAATACCTGCACATTGTCATTGGTATAGTTGGGAGTTCCTGAACCGGAAACCAAAATGCTCGGGCTGTTCATGGTTGCCAACAAATCACCAATGGTATTGTTGGTAATATCCACCAATCCGGTTTTTACACGGACACCCATAAACATAGACAGTTCGGTTCCGGTAAGACTGATGTTCCGTATCGTATTGCTGTCAACTAAAGTAATCTGGCTGCCTGTTCCGCCAATCTCCAAACGGATACCTTCAAAATCAAGATAATCATTGCTGTTGCTCCATGTGCCGGTTGCACCTGTAGCAGAACCACCGATAAAATTCTTCCTGATAGTATCGGTATGTGAAGCCGATGATTTCAGGTAAATAGCAATATGCTGAGGCACTGCACTTTGATACGAACTCATGTCGGAAGTACAATAGAAGCTGTTGCCGCTGATGTTCCAAGCAGTACCATTTCCTGCATTATCCGGCAGGTAAACTCCGGTTTGCGAAAAGTTGAAAATATTATTATTCTTAATGCTGATGTTCTTATTGTAAACTCCTGAAGTGGTATTGTACGAAAAGACAGCATTTGCCGGAACGCCTGTGGCATCGCTGCGGTCGCGGATAGTATTACCTGTGAAAGAAATATTCCGGTTGCCGCTTCCGCTTGCTGCTGCATCTCCAATGAAGATAATGCCGGGCGCATTGGTAATGCCTCCTGATACATAAGTGGTATTGTTGTTCCCTTCAATCAGTGAGTTCTTCACCGTGATGACATTCGCATCATTGCGGAAAGCAAATGTCGGATAAGTACCGCTGTTGTTTCTGAAACGCAGATACTGCCCTGCCCCGCTGTAATTACCATCAATCGTAACATTGGCTGCTCCATTGAAACCAATCATTCCCTGATATGCAGAAGTGCCGGTTGTTCCGGTAGCTGTATAAATAGTAGCGCTTGCCGGAGTAATAGTAATGGTACGTGTGCCACCACAGTAACCTACTGCATTCAGGAAGGTAGGCGTTGACGGCTCGCTCGTACCCGCATTCACTTGCACACTCAGGTTGGCAGTAAGCACACTGTTATTGATGGTATTGAACAACTCATTGTAAGTACTAAACTTAGGACTACCCGTAGTACCTACATACACTGTTGCTCCCATTCCATAATAAAGCGGATTAGCGGTGTAGCTGTCGTTGGCAGTGTTTTCATCTGTAACACCATTCGGATTAGCTGTTGTAGCAATTACATTGTAAGCCGTTGCTGCAGTAAATGAGGTGGGATTAGTAAGATTGATTGTTTTCACAACTGTTGCCCCTGAGGCAAGATTCATTGAACTCCATGAACCTGCAGTATTTGAATTTCCATTTACTGTCCAGTTGACTGTAACAGAATTTAAAACTGCCGAACCGTAATTTTTGATGGTAACATCTACCGAAGTACCATTACAGTTGGGTTTTACGGCAATTACTCCTGCATCATTATAGGAGCCAAATTCATCTGCTCCCAAATCAGGGTTAGTGCTGTTCCGGGTCTGTCCATCGTAGTCTGTGGTAACTGAAATCGGCGTTCCGCGATTATTGACAAACAGATAACTCTGACCATCTGTTTGCGATATATGCAGATCAGACAGGGCGTTAGCAAACAGGTTTTCCGGATTTAAGGTTGTCGTACCAAAGTTGGATGCTCCTGTTGTATATGTAGCCGTATAGCTATTCGCATCTTTACCCGAAGCAGTTTGCCAGTCTGCCAGACTTGTTTGCGTGACAGTTCCCCACTGACCAACATAGCATTTTGAGGCAGAATTGCTCTGCAGGAAATTGTAATCACTTACGCTGAAATTTGTAGCATAATTAGAGGTTCCAAAATTGGCAATGGCAAAGTGTCCATAAGATGCAGAATTTGAATACCTGCGTTTGTTGATAAACACATTGTTTTTCAAGGTTGTGACATCTCCGGTAACTGTTCCGGTGTTATTCGGGAACCGAAAGAAGGCATAAGAACTCACATCGTATGCGCCTGCCTCTGACGATGGGTTATCTCCGCTGATAAGGACAGTGTTATATTGAATATTCGTAGTGGATGATGAATTTAATTCCACATCTATACCGTACAAACCAACACGGTTAGCTGTGCTGCCATTGTTCTTCAAGGTAACCATATTATTGGTTATATCCCAATTTCCATTGCCACCTGTTCCTTCTGTCCATACAATAATTCCTTCGGTGTAACCACTACCGTTGGCATTGCGCATATCCCAAACCGTATTTTTGTTAATCACCCCACTTACAGTCCGTGTGCTAAGGGCTTTCACATTTATACCGTAATTGATAATACCTGCCTGAGAGCCACCATTGTTAATATATGGTCCTGCAACAATGTTACCTTCAATTAAATTACCCGAAGTAGAGGTGGTTGGCTCAACACGAATACCAAAGCTATTGTACTCAATCCCTGCTGCCTGCGGACCATTAATACGGTTATTGGTAATAGTGACTGGGCCTGCTGTCTGGTGAGTAATTACCTGGACTTGTCCACCCGTATAAGCGCCACTTTGGAACAGATAGTAGAAATCATTGCCGCTGTAGGTAGCCGTTGAACTGCTGGTACTTTGATTCCAGATACCATAAATATAGCCCGGATAATAGCTGCCACTAAGTCCTCCACCAGCCACCTGAATGATCTTTGAATTATCCGGTTGTCCGTTTGATCCTGTTCCGAAAACGTTATTGGTCACGGTAGGAACGGTTGAACCCCCAAAATACATACACACGAATCCTGAGTAATCTGAATTTGATACTAATATATTAGTGATGTTATTCCCATTCAGTGCAATGGTTCCACAATTCACATAAATACCCTGTACCTGATTTTCACCACTTGAGTAATTATCCCAACTATTGCCCCAATAACCTATACCGCCTGTTCCACATAGTGCAGAGCCGCCACCAATCCAGTTGCCTGAAATAGTATCGTTTGTTGAAGCAGAGCCAGGAGCGAAATTGATGGCACCCTGGGAGTTTTGTCCATTAATACCTGTATTGTAAATACTGTTTCCTGCAATCTTCCAGTTGCTGCCGTTTCCGGTAGAAGTAACATTGATGCCATAAGCACGGGTAAAGCCACCACTCCAAATCATGAAGTTGAAAATCTCATTGTTCTCAATGGTGATATGGTGGTTCGGGTCGCCCGCAGCGCCGGCTGCATAAATCACATTGGCAGACCAGCTTGAGCTGCCTAATTTGTTTCCGGCAATACGGATATTGTTGTTGCTTGCAGTACCGCCAATGTTTACAATAGCTTTCGCAGTAGATCCGGTTGTATTGGCTGAACCTTCCACCACGCAATTCAGCAGTTTGAAATCAGTGGTTCCGTTTTGAAGGATAAAGGTATTGTTCGAGGTATTGGTGTTTACAAACTTCAGGTACTGACCTGCGCCGTTATAGCTTCCATCAATAGTAACCCTGTCAGCGCCATTGATATTAAACAAGTTGCCGGCAAAGGCAGCACTTAGTGTCCACTGGGTAGTTCCATCCGGCTGAATTAAGAGTGAATAAGTAGTGCCGCAGTATTCAGTCCACTGGTTCAGTGCGTTGTCACCGGTTTCGGTAGTGCTTGAAATGACTGTTGCTATCAAATCGCCGTTCAAGCCGTTGCTGTTAATGGCTGCAAACAAACCACCCGCACCGGTCAGGGTTGGATAGGTTCCGCTGGTTCCAACTGTTACAGTACCCGAAAGCGGTGTAACAGAAAGAATAGTAAATGGTGCAGCAGCGCCATTGGTGGTTGTAATCGTAGCAACATCGGAATGAACCGGCGTGGTTGCATTGAAATGGCTGTAGCCAATATTCGGTGTGCCCGCCTGATCCTGTGCTGCCACATAATACTGATAGGTTTGTCCGCTCGTTACTCCTGAAATGGTAAGGACATAATAATAATTGCTGCCGGATGAAGAAGAAGGAAGAACAGCCGTCCAGTCGCCGGGTACGCCTGCTCCTGCTCCCAGTTTCCACCAAAGCGTTGGAGCCAAAGAACCGGTGGCAACCCCTGTTCCCGCATCAGTTACAGTTGCTGTTACATCAATATTCAATGTTCCCGAACATGCGGACTGATTTGGTATTGCTGTTACACTGACTTCTGGTCTTACCACATCCACTGGTGTCAGATTTGCTGCATCGGCTCCAATGTCTGTGGGTGTGAAAGAAGCGCGTACATCGGCATCAACATCATCAGTAATGCCTGTTACTACAATACCCGCCGCTTCTGCCGGTGTCGGACTCTGCAGATGCAGATTGGGTGTTACAGCGGTGGGGGCAATAAAATTAGGATCTCCTATACCGGAACTCTTGTCCTGGTTTGTAACCGCAAAGTTCCATCCCTGAAGAGTCGTTTGGTCTGTTCCAATCACGCTGAATAAAACACCGCCTGTGTTGGGGGCATAAAACACATTATAGTTGCTGCCCAGCGTGGTAACAGCATTGATGTAAGTTGAATAGTGCTTGCCGCCTGTTGTTGAATTGGCGCGGGCATTCACAAAAATATTATTGCGAACGGTATCCACTCCGGTCTGTACCCTTCTGAATGCGTAAGTGTTGTTAGCCGGTGAAGAACCTACTCCGCTGCCGCCTACATACACACTGTTGAAATAAATTTTGTTGGCTGATAAATTATCTTTTGAAATACCGGTTATAATCGAAGTATTGGTTATAGCGCTGCCGCTTGCGTCGTACCCAAGCCGCACCATGTTGTTGCTGGTTATGGCTACACCGCCCGCTAAATGAATGCCTGTAGCCACCGATGAGGTGCCGGTGCCCGGCTGAAGATTGTAAACTAAGTTTTTATTAACCGCATTGGATGTGTTTGATCCGCCTGCATAATAAATACCGGTTACCGCCGAATTTACCGCTCCGCTGTTTGACAAGGCATAAATGGTATTTCCTGTAACAGCCAGCGCGTTAGTATTGGAAGTGGAATTCATTAACAGACCTACCACAGAACTGGAAGTACCCGTTCCGGTGCCGGTAGCAGTGGAAGAAAGGTTCCTTACTGTATTTCCGATAAAGAGATGACGACCTGTTCCTGAAATAGCTATACCTTGCGTGTAAGTAGCCGTACCGGTATTCGAATTGGTTATGTTATAAATATTATTGTTCAGGATAGAGTCCGTTGCAGTTGTTGCTCCGTTTATACCAATGATAGAATTGCTGTTGGCGACAACAGTTCCATTCGTCTGAATGCTGTTGGATGTACTGCTGCTGCCTATATTATTTCCGCTGACCGCCACTGTTCCCTGAGTAAAATGAATACCTACTAAATTTAATCCTACATTCGTACCGGTTGCCGTTGCAGTTATACTTCCGATGTTATTGTTATAAATCTTTACCGTACCGGCTCCGTCATTTTTAATTCCGTTCAGATAGCCGCCGTTATTGGTGTTAAGTGTTACAGCAATAGTTCCGGTGCCGGTGGTGGCGCCTATGGTGTTCCCGATGATATTCACATTACCGCCATATACATAAATACCGCTGAATGTTCCCCACTGGGTTCCTCCTGCCGCACTGATAGAAGTATAAGACAGTTTGGAAATGATATTGTTCTGAACCACCGAAACGGGCGATGCAGCAACATTCAGGTAAATAACAGCCATATTAGGAGATGCCGTTGAAGTATAGGTCATCGTTCCCGTGCCGGATGCATCCGTTGCGCCTATGGTATTTCCGCTGACGGTATATCCGCCGCCTGCATTGTCAATGTAGATGATAGAATGAGGTTGTACCGATCCGGTAATGGTTCTGGTGGCAGACTGGAAGAATTTATTGTTTTGAATCGTCCAACTGTTATTATAGACACCTAAATAAATACCGGCATAATGGCTGGTTGTACTTGCATTAAAGAAGTTGGAGATGTTACAGTCTGTAACAACTACCCCGTTGTTTTCTTTTGTGCTTGAACCTGCGCTGTAAATACCCATGGTAGGCAGGTTGCTGCCTGCTTCTTTAATGTCGCAGTTTTCGATACGGATGTTGTCATTTCCGGTGGTGCCGGTGCTGCCGCCAATTAAAATTACTCCGTTGGTGGTTGATACTGCTCCGCCTTCTATAATACAATTGTTAAGCGTATCGAGTGTGGCATCGTTCAGGAAGTTGAAGGTTGAAGCTGCCCCGCCGACACCGGTATTGGTGAATTTAAGATTACGGTCAGTGCCTGTGCCGCCGCTGAAGCGAACATTGTCTGCTCCGTCTAACCGGAACAAGCCGGCATTAGAGCCGCTGGTTCCGGAAATATTTCGTACAGAGCCGCTTGACTGAATTTTAATTTTATACGGAGCAGCAAACTGATTCAGCGCCACAGTACCATCCTCAATTGAAATATCAGAGGTTACATTAATGGTTAGGTTGCCGGTAAGCGTGGTGGCATTAATCGCCTGGAAAATACCGGCTGTACCTGCGGCTACGCTTCCTGAAATGGTAAACGCCGTGTAGTTGGCGCCCGATGCTCCAACTGTAACAGTACCGGAGCAGGGCAAAATGGCGAAGGAATTTATCGTACTGCCTATGGGGAATGCTGCTGCCGTCAGAGCAACACTCGAAGGGGTGGCGGCAAAAGTTCCGCTGTTTATACCCACATTCGGCGGGCTGGGCACATTGGCTCCTTCATCCTGTGCTACAATAAAATACTGAATCACCTGACCTGCCGCCACTCCGCTTCCGGTCAATAGTGAAACATCCATGCTGAAAGAAAAAGGAGAAGAACCGTTGGATGCTTCCACCCATTTCCAGCCGTCATCGGAAGAAGTATTGCCTGCATACGTGTTGGCATTTGTTGAACGCTTGTAGTAAATTCTTGGCTTGGTACCCGCTGTAACATTTACGCCGGAACCATCTGTAATAGTAACACTGCCTAAAGTAATGGTGGAAGGATTAGTGTTACACTGGTTAGCCAGCGCAGTGTAGGAGATAGCCGGAGGTGTCATGTCAACAGGGATAAAGGCGCCTTCATCCGCTCCTATGTCCGGACCGGTAGGAGCCGTTCCGGTAGAGCGGGTATCATCATCATAATCTTTTGTAACGGCAATGGCTAAACCGGCTCCTTCCACAGGTGTTCCTATGGAAGTAGAGATATGAAGGTTTACATTGGCGGCATTGCCGGTGGCATCTATAAACTGGGGATTGCCGCTTACATTGCCAGACCCGTAAGATGAAAGGTTCAAGTTGTCTGTACCTCCTATGCTTCCCAATACCCCGTTTGTGCCCGAAGCATATAAATCATTGTAACCTATTGTAAGGTTAGTGGTGTTGTTTATCGCGATTGCATAGTTCTTTCCCGAACTGCTGTTGCTGCGGGCGTTCCAGAAAATATTATTCTGAATACTTCTGGCAGTGGTGGAAGTGGAAGAATTGTTTAATGAATAGGTGTTAAGAGTTGAACTAACCCCTGATGTTGTTCCGACATAAACACTGTTATAGAAGTAGTTGTTGGTTCCTGCCGCCTCATTGATGCCGCTTATTGCGTATCCTGTTGTAATATCGTTTCCGGCAGCATCCTTACCCACGCGAATCATGTTGTTGCGGAAGGTAGTATTTCCTGCTACTACATATATACCATTAATAGCGGCAGAGGTGCTTGAAGAAGCCAACGATAATGAATGAATGAAATTTCGTTCCACAATATTGGTACCTGATGTAGCAGTATTCTGAACTAATCCTGTAACACTTACCGCCGCACTGGCTGCGCTGTTGTAAAGCGAATCAATCACATTCTGAGAAATGGTATGCCCGGATGCAGTTGTAACATTGAATAAAATTCCGACAACTCCGGATGTAATACCCGTACCTGTATAGGGGCTTGATGATGCCAGATTGGAAACCCTGTTACCCTGAATCGTGTTGCTTGGAGCATACTGCCTGTAGATACCCACTACCTGAACGCTTCCTGAAGTGGCGCTGCCCCCTGCAGTATAGGAGATGCCGGATACAATATTGTTGGATATGGAAGTTGTACCCGCAGTATTTCCCGCATCACAGTAAATACCGGCTGTATAAATATTATTAGTACTGTTATAGGTGTTGCCTGTGGAATTCTTGATACTGTTGGCAACAGTAGTACTTCCAACTGTGTTTCCGTTAATTGTAACAGTTGCTGAAGTGGATGATGTTTTCCCGACTATTCCGTAAAAATTTGAGATATATGCTATAGAAGACGGATTACGCAAGGTAATTCCTCCGATTTTATTATTCTGAATGTTAACATTAGAGTTAGATTCGGTCTTTATCCCATATACATTTCCCAGACTGGCAGCCGGATTATTAATAATATCTATATTGTCTGTAGCTGTAATGCTTCCTATGGTGTTGCCGGTGATGGTCCCTATATTCACCAGTCCGTTGCTTGCATAAATGCCGGTAAAAATTCCGTTTTGAGTTTGAAATACACTGGCTGTGGTCATGCTGAAATTCCGGATAATATTTCCCTGTACATTACTTGCCGTAGCAGTGCCCACATTCATGTAAATTCCGGTAAAGCGGTGTTGCGCTGTTCCTGTAGTTGTCCATGTACCTGTTGCGCCGGATGTATTTCCACCGATAAAGTTATTATTAACGGTAAAACCATTCCCGCTTGAGTTGGAAATATTAATAGCCATGTTATCAACTGTAGCAGTGGGTGCGGTTGAAGCCGTTTGGTAAAAACTATTGCCGTTAATGGTCCATCCGGTGTTATTCGAACTAACCAAAATGCCATTACCCGCTGATCCTGCCACAAAGAAGTTGTAGATATTATTATTGGTAATCTCTATCCCGCTGTTTTCATTCGGCGAAGCAGAACCGCTTGCGTAAATAATATTCGCCGGTTTTGTTGTGCCATCGTGCAGGTTGCAACTGTCTATCACAATGTTGTCATTGCCTCCTGCGGCGGCTGTACTGAACACAATAACTCCGTTGCTCGTGGAAGTACTTACGCCTATCACTTCAATATTTTTAAGCGTATCTGTTACAGCATCATTCAGAAATACAACTGTGGGGTTTGAAGTATTGGTGTTGCTCAAACTGATGTATCTGCCACTTCCGTTGTGATGCCCGTCAAAGGTTACACGGTCGGCTCCGTTCATGCGGAACAAGCCCTGTGCAGCCGCACCGCTGATGTACCGTGTGGAAGCCGCATTGGGTTTTATTAAAAGCTTGTAAGGCGAAGCAAACTGGTTCAGCGCATTCACTCCGTCTTCAGTGGAAATGTTAGACACTACACTCACCGTCAGGTCGCCTGTTACAGTTGCGCTGTTAATCGCCTGGAACAATCCGCCGTTGGGCGTAAAGTTGGCGTAGTTTCCGCCGGTGCCTACTGTTACAGTTCCCTGGCAGGGCAGTATGCTGAATGAGTTGATGGAGCCGGTTATGGGAAATTCCGCAGAAGTTAAAGCCACACTCGATGGATTGGCGGCAAAGTTTCCGCTTTTTATCTGCACATTCGGCGGGTTGGGCACATTGGCGCCTGAATCCTGCGCCACTACAAAATATTGTATCGCATCATTGGGGGCAATGGTTCCGCCGTTCAGCAGGGTTAAATCAAGTGTGAATGAGAAGGGCGTTGCGCCGTTGGATGCTTCCACCCATTTCCATCCGTTGTCTCCGCTCGTGTTTCCTGCATACGTATTGGCATCGGTTGATTTCTTGTAATATACTCTTGGTCTGGTGCCTGTAGCCACTGCCACCGCAGAGGCATCCATAATAGCCACGCCGCTCAGAGTGTGCGTGGTGGCGGTATTGCAGACCGATGACAGCAAGGTATAATTACCAATAACCGGAGCAGTAAGGTCAACCGGCGTGAACTCGCCTTCATCCGCTCCTATATCCACTGCAGTACCCGTTCCGGAATAACCGCCGTCGTTAAATCTTGCATCATCATCATAATCTTTCGTAAGTCCGGTAATGGAAGTTCCGGCGCTTTCCACCGGTGTGCCCACCAGCGTGTTGATGTGCAGGTTTACGGCGCCTGCATTGCCGGTGGCATTTATAAACTGAGGATTGCCGCTGGCACTCGCAGCATCCTTACCGCTGCCTGATTTCCAGTCGTTAAAAGTGGTATAGGGTGTGGCATTTACCATGCCTGTAACAGCGCCGTTGGCGCCGTTGGAGAGTATGTTGTTATAATCGCTTGTCAGATTGGTTGTATTATTAACGCGAATGGAATAATGGCTTCCGCCTGTGGATGAATTGGAACGCGCATTCCATAAAATATTGTTCTTGATATTTCTTGCCGTAGTAGAAGTAGAACCCTCATTCAGCGCATAGGTAGCGCCTCCTCCGGTCGCTACTCCCGTGCCTCCTATATATATACTGTTGAAGTAGAAATTATTGGTTCCGCTTCCTGCTTCGTTGATACCGGTAATAATATTGCCCGTGGTAATGGCGCTGCCATCCGGCATTATGCCGAGGCGCACCATGTTATTGTTGTAGTTGGAATTACCCGAGTTAGCAAATATTCCGGTAATGGTGGCTGTATTGCTCGAAGTCAGTAAGGACAAGCTGTGAATATTGTTCCGCTCAATCAGGTTGGTGCCGGTAGTGGCTCCGTCATAATACAGCCCTACTATATTGGTTACGGCAGTGGCGGCGCTGTTGGTAAGCGAATGAATAAGATTGTGTGTTACCGTATTGCCTGCCGTGGTACTCAACTGTACAATGCCGGCTGTTACAGCAGCCGAGCTCGCTCCTGTGTTGGTAGTGGCTGTGCTTAATTCATAAATGGTGTTGTTGGTAATGGTTCTGATTCCTGCGGTGGAGGTTCCGGTAGTATAAATTCCTCTCACAAATCCGCCTGCAGTAGTTAAAGGATATGCGGCAGAAATTTTTGCAATGGTGTTGTTGTCTATAATAACAGATAACGAGCCGGTAGAGGCAGCCGTAAAAATACCTGTACAACTGACAATACCCGTAGTATTGGTTAATGAAATAGTGCCAATGGTATTATTGGTAACGGTATCTGTGCCGGAGGTGCAATAAATGCCATAAGTGCTGCTGGCTGCACCATAGTTAGAATTTATCTGTATTTCATCAGCGGCGTTCAAACCGCCAATGCTGTTACCGGTGATTTCGTTGTTCCCGTTCTGATCATAGATACCAATAAACAAGGTGGCGCTGGCTGCTGTACCATGACTGAGGTTAAGGTTACGGATATAGTTGTTTGAAATCAGGTTGTTGCCCGCCGCCAGCGTATTGATGGCAATGCCATAAAAACTCTGGTTCACAGTTCCGCCAATTGTCCATGCGGTGCTGCCGGTGCTGGCTGCAGTTCCTCCGATGTAATTATTGCTGATGGTAAAGCCGGTGCTGCCGGTATTAGCATTATTAATATTAATACCATAGCGTATAATCGCTCCGGTTCCTGTTCTGGAGGCAGTCTGGTACAAATGGTTTCCGCTGATGGTCCATCCGATATTGTAGGCGCCCACCCATATACCGGCGCCTGCTGTACCTACTGTAAAGAAGTTGTAAATATTGTTGTTGCTTATTGTATTGTATGAATTGGATACCGCTGCCGACAGACCTGATGAAAAGATGGCATTTAACGGTGTTGTTCCGGTAACTGTGTTTTCGCGGATATGGCAATTGCTGATGGTGTTGTAGCTGTTTCCTAAAGTACCGCTGGTACTGGCAAATGAAACAGTTCCGCTGGTGGCAGTAATATTCTGTCCCTGAATGTTCAGGTAATCTAACTTATTATAGGTAGCATCATTTATAAATTGAAAGGTCGGAGCGACTGTGGCAGTCGTGCGGGTATTTCTGAAAATCCACTCGCTGCTGCCGGTGCCGCCCGGACGACCATCTATGGTTAAGCTGTCAATACCATTGAAGTTAATCAGTGGCAGGGCTGAACCCGGGTCGCCGGCTGTTACAAAGCCGGTTTGTCCGCTTGCCGGACGAATAGCAGCGGTGTAGGAAGGTCCGTCAGTTGTAAAGGGATAAAAAGTTACGGTTTGGTTAGGAACAGCTTCTCCGGTATAACCGCTCATTTCAAATAGCACATTGCCCGTTACCTGCATGGTGCGCAGGGCATGAGCGATACTGGCTAAGTCGGTGTAGCTGGTGATGGTGCCGCTCAGGGTGCCGGC
>CAYRJA010000034.1:0-28720 GCA_964424455.1 uncultured Bifidobacteriaceae bacterium | reverse complement strand
CCTTTTTTCTTTTATACTTACCTGCCTTTACTTGTAGTTTTCATGCAACAAAGCCATTTAGAATTAATAATTCATAAGTAATGAGAATCATTCCCGCCATAGATATTATTGAAGGGAAATGCGTTCGTCTGTATCAAGGCGATTACAATCAAAAAACCATTTACAATGAGAACCCGTTGGAAGTGGCAAAGGAATTTGAAGACGCAGGATTGAAATATTTGCATATTGTTGATTTAGACGGAGCAAAGCAGGGAAAAATTATCAATTATAAAGTGCTGGAGAAAATTACTGCTAAAACTAAACTGCAAGTGGACTTTGGAGGCGGAATCAGTTCGGATGAGATGATGAAGATTCCTTTTGAATGTGGAGCCACGCAAGTAACGCTTGGCAGCATTGCGGTGAAATCAAAAGAAACAGTAGAGCGATGGATAAAAATTTATGGTACGGATAGAATTATTATCGGCGCTGATGTGAGCAAAGAAAAAATTCAGATTCACGGTTGGCAGCAGGACAGCAATCTGTTTGTGTATGATTTTATTAACGATTATATAGAGAAAGGAATTCAGTATGTAATGTGTACCGATATTTCCAAAGACGGAACGCTGAAAGGACCTTCTGTTGAACTGTACAAAAAAATAAAAGAGCAGTTTAGAGATTTAAAACTGATTGCCAGCGGAGGAGTCGGCTCTATAAAAGATGTTGAGCTTCTTGCCGAAAATAATTTGGAAGGAGTAATCATCGGCAAAGCCATTTATGAAGGGAAAATAAAATTAGAAGAGCTGAAAAAATTTGCTGAGCGATAATCTTTATAAAATACCCTCTTAGAAGATATTTCCACTTATTGTTAATTTCATAAATTTGCGTTATGGATTTATCAGCAAAAAAAATAGAACTGCTCGACTGGCTGATGCACCTTAAGGATAAAAGAGTACTCGCACAGATCGAGAAACTAAAGGAGAAGTTTTCATCATCGGAAAATGTGCAGCCCATATTTGGTCGCTTACAAGGGAAAATAAAAATAGCTTCTGATTTCGATGCACCTCTGAATGATTTTAAGGAGTACTTAGAATGAATTTACTGCTTGATACACAGGCGTTCCTTTGGTTTGAAAGTGGGGACTACCGGCTTTCTGTTGTAGCTAAACAAGCTATTACTTCACAGGATAATATTATGTTTATCAGTATTGCTTCATTATGGGAAATTGCCATAAAGTATTCTATAGGTAAACTGGAACTGCATATTGAATTTAATGAGTTGACTTCTTTACAAGGATACTTTCATCTTCCTGTCAGTAAAGAGCATCTTGAAATTATTACAGAATTACCCTTTCATCATCGTGATCCTTTCGACAGATTATTAATTGCTCAATCTATTCATGAAAACTTTTCTATTATAAGTGCTGACGCAAATTTTGATTTATATGGAGTAAAGAGAATCTGGTAATTTCATTCTGTTATATTATGCTAAAAAAACGAATCATCCCTGCCTCGATATTAAAGACGGACAAACCGTAAAATAAAGTTTCGGATATTCCTGTACCTTTGTAATAAACTTTTCTCTATGGAAATTCAATGGCGTCAACACATTACCTCCGATCCGAAAATTATGTTTGGCAAGCCGGTTATTAAAGGAACCCGAATTCCTGTTGATTTAATATTGGAAAAGTTAGCAGCGGGTGAAACACAAAAGCAGATTTTGTCCGGCTATATTTCTATTTCTGCTGAAGATATTTCTGCTTGCTTGCAATTTGCTGCTGAGTCAGTAAAAAATGAAATTATTTATAAGGTAGCATGATAAATCTTCCGCATTACGAATTCTTCTTTTGCGCTTATCAGGTATCGAAGAAAAAAAGAAATGTTCACTTGTTGAATTTGTATTAAGTGAAAATCAGACAATGTTGAAAAATAATTTCTCTGTTCTTGACGACGAAAAGCTTAGAATAAGAGAAATGAAATAATTGTAATAAGTTTATTGATGTTAAAGAAAAGAATCATCCCCTGCCTCGATATTAAAGACGGACAAACCGTAAAAGGTGTAAACTTCGTCAATATCCGTCATGCAGGAGATCCGGTGGAGTTGGCAACTGCATACAGCGAACAGGGCGCAGATGAGTTAGTCTTTCTTGACATTACTGCTACAGTTGAAAAAAGAAAAACATTTGCCGCATTGGTGAAGAATGTTGCCTCAGCCATAAACATTCCGTTTACTGTCGGTGGCGGCATTAGTTCAGAGCAGGATGTAGAAACGCTGTTACAGGCAGGTGCAGACAAAGTATCTGTTAATTCTTCCGCAGTAAAAAATCCGGAACTTATCAACCGGATGGCAAAAGCGTTCGGAAGTCAATGCGTGGTTTTAGCGGTGGATACCAATCTTGTAAATGACAAATGGATGGTTTTTGTGAAAGGAGGAAGAGAAGCTACCGAAAAAGAAACGCTGTCATGGATTAAAGAAGGAACCGACAGAGGCGCTGGAGAAATTTTACTGACGAGCATGAAAAATGACGGAACTAAAAACGGTTTTGCAATAGAGATTACAAAAGCAGTTTCGGAATTAGTGAATATTCCGGTGATAGCTTCCGGCGGCGCAGGGAAGAAGGAACATTTTACCGAAGTATTTACAGAAGGGAAAGCGGATGCAGCACTGGCTGCAAGTATTTTTCACTTTGGAGAAATTCCTATCCCTGAATTGAAAACTTATCTTCGCAGGCAAAATATTCCAGTAAGGTGAGTTCAAGAGTTCCCGATTTCAAAAAGCAAAATTTAATTCCTGCTATCGTTCAGGATGCTGTAACACAAAAAGTGCTGATGCTTGGTTACATGAATGAAGAAGCATTTAAGCAAACATTAGAAACTAAACTTGTTACTTTTTTCAGCCGTTCAAAAAACCGCTTATGGGTGAAAGGAGAAACCTCTGGCAATCATTTAAAATTTGTAGAAGCAAAAATTGACTGCGATAGCGATACGATTTTAATTTATGCTAACCCAACCGGACCTGTCTGCCACACCGGCTCAGATACTTGCTTTGATGAAATAAACCGTTCAGAAAATTTTCTGAATGAACTTGTTTCGATTATCAAAGACAGAAGGAAGAACCCGTCAGAAAGTTCTTATACCACTAAACTTTTCAATTCAGGCATTGCCAAGATTGCTCAAAAGGTAGGCGAAGAAGCCACAGAAACAGTGATTGAAGCCATGAAACCGAATAAAGAATTGCTAAAAGAGGAATCTGCCGATTTGCTCTATCATCTTCTTGTCTTATTAGAAGCGTCGGACACTTCCCTGCAAGAAGTGACGGAAGTACTAAGAAAGAGGCACAAAAAATAGTACAGAACACAAATTTCATAATCCGGCATATACTGAATCAGATATTTATTAGGAAATCTTTCCCGATAGTGGTTGCTTTTTGTAATGTTTTTCTATATTTGCCGTCCCCTTTTAAAACCCTATAGAACAAAATCATGTCAAGACATTATGAAACCGTGATTATTATCTCTCCATTACTTGGTGAAGATGATGTGAAAAGAACGGTGAACAAATACAAGAAACTCCTCCAAGACCATGACGTTAAAATCGTCGAGGAGCGCAACTGGGGACTGAAGTCGCTGGCTTATCCGATTAACGGAAGATCCAACGGTATTTATTTCATCATGGAGTTTGCTACAGATAACCATTCTGTGATTGACAAACTTGAGGTAGAATACAGACGCGATGAAGATAACATCATTCGCTTTCTTACAGTAGCGCTCGACAAGTATGGAGTAGAGTACAACGAGAAACGCAGACAAGGACTTGTCGGCAAAAACAAAAAAGTTATTGAACCTCAAAAACAGGAAGCATAATCATGGCAGCAGGAAAACCCAAAGAGATTAAATACCTGACGGCACAAAAAGAAATTAAACGCCCGAAGAAATATTGCCGTTTTAAAAAATACGGTATCAAGTACATTGATTACAAGGAAACGGAATTTCTTTCCAACTTTCTGAATGAACAGGGAAAGATTCTTCCTCGCCGTATTACCGGCAACTCATTAAAGTATCAGCGCAAGGTAGCACAGGCAGTATCTCGTGCCCGCCAGCTTGCTCTGCTGCCTTATGTTACAGACCTTTTTAAGAAATAATAATATGCTTCAGGGTTTTTAACCACCGAAGTATTCAGGAAAAACAGAAATACAAATGCAAGTTATACTCTTATACGATGTAGAAAAATTGGGTAACGCCAATGAAATGGTAACGGTAAGTCCTGGTTTTGCCCGGAACTATCTGATTCCACGCAGGTTAGCTTTACCCGCTGATGATTCTGCAAAGAAGCAATTGGCAGAGCGCGAGAAACAAAACGCACGCAGAGAAGAAAAAATGCTCATGGAGATTCACCGTTATGTAGATGTACTGAAAGGCACTACTTTTAAAGTAGGTGCAAAATCAGGCACCAGCGGAAAAATCTTCGGAAGTGTTACAACTATTCAGTTGGCGGCAGCTATTAAACAGCAGAAAAATATTTCTGTGGACAGAAAGAAAATCGTTCTGCCGGAGGATGTCAGTACTCTCGGTACTTACACAGCAACAATCAATCTTCACAAAGATGTTAGCGTTCCGGTAGCATTTGAAGTAGTAGCGGAATAAAAGTAATAAGAGGGGTTTAGTAGTAAAGGAGGATACTTCAACAGAGGTATCCTCCTTTAATTTTTTATTTAGTTTTGAAGAAGTTTTACTTTAATGCTGAGTTTACTGTGTGTAATCTCATCCTAACAAAAACAATTGAAATAAATCTTGAAGAAGAAGTCTAATGGAAAACGAAGAAATCCATAATAAAAATAAACTCAAAGAGCAATTAGATATTCTGAAGACAGAATATGTGAAATTACTTAATGATAAAGATGTGATAGAGAATTGGGGGAAGCCTCAATTAGAAGCTTTATATGCAACCCGCATTGGAGTTTTCAAGCTGGAACTATTGGAACTGCAACTAAACATTAGGGCACTTAAAAGAAAATTGGAAATGGTAAGAGCCAGTATTACAAAAAATATTAAACCGGATTTTGATGAAATTGAATTGATAATCGCGGAAGAATTAGCACAAGCTCAATTGCAGATAATGAAGCAGGCGGAACAAATTAAAGAGAGTAAAACGCTTTTAAGCAATCTTGATTCTCCTCAGCGCAGTGCGGAATTACGCAGTTTGTTCCGTTCACTTGCTAAAGACTTACATCCTGATGTAAATCTTGATTTGACTGAACAGCAACGAAACATCTGGAATCTGGCTCTCGAAGCATATCAGGCAGGAGATGTAGAAAAGCTGAAAGCATTGAGTTTAATTTACGAGAAAGAAATAAAGGGAAGCGAATATGAAATGAATGAAGAACAACTCCAACTTGCCATTGAAAGCATTAAACAAGGTTGCAAGATTCTTCACGATCTTATCACGGAATTGAAATCTGTCTTTCCCTTTACTATTGAGAAGGAAATAAAAGATGAAGAATGGGTTGCCAATGAAGTTTTAAAAATCAAATCAGAAATTGAGCAGCATAAGCTATATGAAGAAGAGTTGAAAGAAGAATACAAAACCCTAATCGGTCTCTATGAATAAAGAGAACACATCACTGATAAAAAGTACTCCCGGTTTATTAAAACTGCTTCATGAAAACGGAACAACATTAGATGTTTTCAGACGAGAAATGCTTGCGTTAAGTTGTTTGGTTGCCGGAACATCATTTAGAAATCTACAAGAACTTGAACCAAAGATGACAGAAAATTGCGTGTTTGATTTAAAGCGGGAAGCAACCAACAAGTTTGATAAAAAGGCGGTGGCAATTTTTTTTCAAGAGCAGAATATTGGATATATACCAAAAGAAAAGAATGAAGTAATTGCTAATCTGATGGATGCGGGTAAAAAATTTTCTGCAAAACTTATCAGTAAGAATTGGGAGGGAACATGGCTTAAACTTGACATTGAAATTTATCTTAATGATTAGCAGATTGCGTTCACTTTTATACGAATAAAGAGAAATTTTCTGTACGATTACTGCGAAGCCTGATGTTTATAGGAATGACATTTCCCTATAAACTTACGACCACCTGGGTCGAATCCACTTAACTAATGTAGTGAAACAAAATATTTTTCTGTTACAGATTTATAGCTATATCGGTCAGTTGCTCCGTGCCTGTCCTGCTCTTCTTCGAATGCGAATGTTAAGCAGTTCCACACTCAGTGAAAACAACACTGCCACATAGATAAACGCCTTGTTTACATGGATGGCAAGACCCTCCAGTACCAGCATAAAGCCGATAAGAATCAAAAAGGCAAGCGCTAACATCTGAAGAGTAGGGTAGCGGTGGATAATATCACTGATAACTCCGCTGAATTGCATCATGATGATAATGGAAATGATTACCGCAATCATCATTACCAGAATTAACTGAGTCAACCCGATAGCAGTGAGAATAGAATCAAACGAAAACACCAAATCCACCATCACTATCTGCAAGATTACTCCCCAAAAGGAAACGCCGTTCTTCGTTTTTATTTCATCATGTTTTCCTTCCACTTTACCATGTATCTCAGAAGTGGATTTTGCAATCAGAAAAAATCCTCCTACAAGAAGTATCAGGTCTTTGGCGCTAATGGCGGCGCTTTCTGTAATATGCTCCACACCCAAACGCTGAAGGATGCCTTCTACAGGCATTACGAAAAGAGGAGAAGTTAATCCCATCAGGTAAGTAAGCAATGACAGAAGAATGAGGCGCATCACGAGCGCCATGCCTAAACCCAAACGGCGTGCCTTTTTTTGCTGACTATGCGGAAGTTTCCCCGCGACTATGGAAATAAAGATGATATTATCTATCCCCAGTACTATTTCAAGAAAAGTAAGTGTAAGCAAGCTAACCCATGTAGCTGCATCTGTAAATATTGCCGGATTAAATTCCATGGGGCGAAAATAATCAACCTGAAAAATTTGTAATGAAAATATATGGGGAGGAATATTGCTGATAGATGAATCTATAGCAGTCAGAAACTAAAGTATAGAACCTTTCAGAAAAATTAAGAAAGCTAAGTGTTACAGTATAATGAGATATATGGAGTTATATACCTTTAAATATCCGGGATAAATACAGAAAAAAGGGAGGAACTCATCATTCCTACCTTACAAAATCAAGTTGAAAAAATTAATTAACCACTACCAATTTTGTGGTTCTAATATTTCCTCCGGCATTCAACCGGCAGAAATAAATTCCGGAAGTTAATTCCTGCGAATTGAACTGTGCTTTAAACCGTCCTGCATTCTGATTTTCATTTACTAAAGTTTTCAATTCCCGTCCATTCAAATCAAAAATCTTCAGCGAAACATTGGTAGTTGCAGGCAAACGATAGATAATGTCTGTAACACCTGATGAAGGATTCTGCATTACTCCTTCCAGTGTTAATTCTTTGCCCTGAAGATTTTCGGCAGAAACAGTAGTTCCCCATGAAAGGTCATCAATAATAAAAACTGTTCCTATAGGTGAAACGCCGGAACCAAAGGCGATATACATGGAATCCATTGTAGATCCGGTATAATACATCGGGGCGGTAAATTCCTGAAACACAGAGGAGGCAGTTGTAATAATAGTACCTCCCGCACCGACACCGTCCAAACCCTCTATAGCTGTTAACGAAATTATACCTTGTGAATTGGAGTTTACGACAGTGAATTTGTACCATCCATGAAGTGAAGCAGGTTTGGAATTTTCTGCAAAGGTAGTTTGCAGCAAAGCAGGGTAAGCATATCCTGAATAATCCTTCACTTCCAGTTTACAGGATTTGGATCCTGCATAACCAGGTGTAGTGGAAACTATAGAAGTGGTGATTGCATTAACATCATTGGATGTCAGCCATCCCTGCGGATTGCCACTGCCGTTCCAGTTTTCAAAACTTGCGTTAGGTATTTGTGCTTCTGCGCTGCAGCATAGCAGCACAAGAGAAATAAGTTGCATAAAAATCTTTTTCATAGCGATTGGTTTTTGAAAAGGGGTAATTTGAAGAATATAAATATAAGTAATATTCTGAAATATAAAGAGCATATTTTATTTGAATGTTCTTACTAAAGCTGTGTTCAACTAATAAGTGCAACTTTTAGTTTCCGTAAAGTTCATGAAAAAAGAGGGTATGGAATCAAAGAAGTGTCAGACAATTAATAAAACGTTGTGGAGTCAGACCGGTTCAGATGCCGCCGCCTACACTAATCTGTAACAGAGGAGCATATTTCTGAGAGGGCAGCTTGCTGATATGGCTGCTGACTTCAGCAAAAAAATATTTCCGGATTATCACTCTCGCTCCTAAGCCGCCGTTAACGTATAATGCAGATGACTTCTCAAATTTGGTTATAGGCAGGTTAAATCCTGATAACCTTGCTTTCAGCGAAGTTTTGCCCGGAACAGATACATTCATTCCGACTACAACAAAAGGTTGAATAATTTTCCTTCGGACAAACCATGCAGCGCCAAGGTTTATCAAAGTGTATCGGGAACTCGCTTCAATAGTACCCTTTACAACTCTTGGTTCGGTTTGCTGGAAAGGAATAACTGTAACAGGAAACGAACCCTCCCATGAATGGCTGAGGAGACCAACGCCTCCCTGAATTTCCAAATGCCTTCCTATAGACTTTCCTGCACCCAGTCCAAAAAGAAGTTTCGGAGTAGTTCCCTTTAGTTCTACATCCTCAGTAGTTTGACCGGGATTATCACCCATATAAAATTTTCCTTCTAATTTTTCCAGCAGGTCTAAAAAAAGCGGTGGCGTGTTTATTAAATTCTGTAATTCTTTGGAGGAAACAAACAGACTTTGTGTTGAGCCAAAGGGAACTTTAGTATGAAAACTAACAGTATAACGATGATAAACCGGAACAGAAATTATTTTAAATGACTCGCCGGTCAGGTTCATTGCGTCCCATGGGGATTGACTATAAGAAGTGTGACACAAGAAAAGAAAAATCAGAGACCATACAACTTTATAAAAACAGAAGTAATTTTTCATTGTTATGAATTAGGAAACAAAAAATTACGCACACCTTTATTTTCCTCCTTGATTCTTATATATTCTTTTAAAAACTTCACTCCATCTCTCTTGTGCATCTTCACTGGCAAAAGCTTCTTCCAGCGCTTTCTCATGACTACTTCCAAGCGCTCTGGCTGCTGCGTATTTCTGATAGCCCGGTTTAGCAAGTTTGGGTAACTCTGATTCTTTTGTAATATCATCATAATCTATTTCATCTGAAAAGGATAATACTTTTGCTTCTACACCTACCGCCTCGAAAGTACTCCAGAAATTTTCCACACCGCTTTCAATCTCTTGTTTTGTCTCCGCAGATGCGTCATCATATTTTTTACCGTTGGATTCAAATTGCTTAATTGTGTTTGTTCTGAAATTATCTGCAACATAATTTTTCCCACTCAGCTTTGCCGTATAAATCCAGAATGTTTGTTGTATGACGGCTTCCCTTTCTTTCTCAGGATTACCACTGAAAGGAGTAGAGATTATTTTATCTTCTTTCATCTTATCATAAGCTGTCGTAATACGATTGATTGCTTCCAGCAGAATTTTAGCAACCGCTTCCGGATGTTGATTGATGTCAATAGTGTAGTTCAGCGGCTTTGAAGTGCCGGGTATAAGGATGCCGGTTGTACCTGTATGAGTAGTGGTAGGTTTCCACCCGTTTGCCGCCTCAGGTTGCCAGTTTTCCATAAGTTGACCAGTGGGAACAGTTATCCATGAATCAAAAGGAGGTAAATCTTCACCCGCAGGAACCGGTGGAGTATGAACATCAGCACAGTAACCGTTTAATGGAATCTCATTCGAGCCATGTGCGGGAACAGTAACCTTTACAGGAGTTGGAACAATATAGGGTTGGTATGTTCCGGAGGAAAAGATAAAAAAGGGACCTAATGCTAATGTAACTGTATTGTCTGATGTGTTCTTAATACTCAGGTCGGCAATATGCCCGGTGGTGCGACCTGTACCCTTAGCGGTTATCAGAATTTTATCATCTGAGAAATGCTTATCATCCTTTGCATAAAGAGAAGAAACAGCTGTAACAAAAAGTACAGCAAGAAAAAAAGTGAACAAGTTTTTCATAGGTAGTTTTTTATAAATGTAGACATCTTATTTGTAATGTAATGTGAATCATTGATTCAAATATAATAATAAAATTTAAAATATTATATATTTTATCTAACCGGAATGGTTTCAGTTTTTATTATAAGAAATGGTGTGACACTACAGCAGTTACTACGCATACAGAGTACAGAATACTGCTAATAAATTTTTGTATTCCGGCAGAAAGGTTACATTTGCGCTCCTTTTTAATAAACCGTAATTTATTAAAACATGAAATTATCACAGTTTCGTTTCGACCTTCCCCAATCACTTATTGCCCAACATCCATCCAAGAATCGAGAAGATGCACGGCTGATGATTATTGAAAGAAAAACAGGGAAGATTAAACACAAAAAGTTTAAAGACATTCTGAACATCTTCAATGATAAAGATGTGATGGTGCTGAACAACACAAAGGTTTTTCCTGCGCGTATGTATGGTCGTAAGGAAAAAACAGGAGCCAAGATTGAAGTGTTTTTGCTTCGTGAGTTGAATAAGCAAATGCGTCTGTGGGATGTGCTGGTGGATCCTGCAAGAAAAATCAGAGTAGGCAACAAACTTTACTTCGGTCAGGATGGGTTGCTGGTGGCAGAGGTGGTGGATAATACTACTTCACGCGGACGTACCATTCGCTTTCTCTTTGATGGAACTGATGATGAACTAAAAGAAACTCTTTATTCATTAGGTGAAACACCGATTCCAAAATACATCAAGCGTAAGCCGGATGAAATGGATAAGGAGCGTTATCAAACTGTTTATGCAAAAGTAGAAGGAGCAGTTGCTGCGCCGACTTCAGGATTGCACTTCAGCCGTGAATTGTTAAAACGATTACAGATTAAAGGAGTGGAACTTGCAGAAGTAACACTTCATACCGGACTGGGTACTTTCCGCCAAATTGAAGTGGAAGATTTATCCAAGCACAAAATGGATGCTGAATATTTTAAAGTGGATGCTGAAGCGGTAAAAATTGTGAATAAAGGAATTGACAACAAGTCAAGAATTTGTTCGGTAGGTACTACTACTATGCGGGCATTGGAATCATCTGTATCAGCACATAAGTATATCAAGCCCATGGAAGGGTGGACAAATATTTTTATCCATCCGCCTTATGATTTTACTATTGCAGACAGCATGATTACAAATTTTCATCAACCCAAAACGAGTTTGCTGATTATGGTTTGTGCTTTCGGCGGCTATGACCTGATTATGGATGCATACTCTTTAGCGATAAAAGAAAAATACAAGTTCTCTACCTACGGAGATGCCATGCTGATTATGTAATTTCACATCCAACTCTTCCCGTAAGCGGAGAATGAAGAAGTGAAATATTCCATAGTAAAAAAAATGAAACGGTATGTCTTAATCCCGGCAGGTGGAACCGGCAGCAGAATGGGCGCTAATATGCCTAAGCAATTTTTGCCATTAGCAGGCAGACCGGTTATTGTTCACACAATTCAGAAATTCTTATCAGCAGTTCCGGATATCGGTATAGTTGTAGCGCTGCCTAAGGAATATTTTACAGTATGGGAGCATATTAAAGAACAGTATTTTCCTGTGGTTGATGTTCAGATAACAAACGGAGGTGTTACAAGATTTGATTCTGTGAAAAACGGATTGAACCTGTTGCCTGATACCGGAGTCGTGGCGCTGCATGATGCCGTGCGGCCATTTGTGAGCAAACAGTTAATAATGGATTGCTTTACTTCAGCAGAAAAAAATGGAAGCGGAGTAGCCGCAGTATTACCGAAAGATTCAATTTTTAAAATCGGTAAGAAAGTAAAAAGTAAAGATCGTAACGAATACCGGCTGGCTCAAACACCACAGACTTTCCTGATAAATCAATTAAAGAAAGTATATCATCGTAAGTACAAAACATCTTTTACGGACGATGCTGCTGTATGGGAAGCAGGAGGTGAAAAAATTTATTTGGTGGAGGGAGAATATTCCAACTTTAAATTAACCACAAAAGAAGATTTGCTGGCAGCAGAAATGATGATGATGAAAAGTTGATGTGCTGAAATCCGTAAAGAGATAGTTGTTCAACCTCACTCCTTCCAACAGAGAATATTATTTTAGTTTTAAAGTCATCAGGTGATTACCTTTATCACAGATTTTTATTAGTTTCGAATCTGAAATCAAAACTCCAAAAACTCCAAACCAGTTATATGTCTGTTTACAAATTCCGGATAGCATACGAAGACGATGAAAATATTTTCCGTGACATCGAAATACTGCCGAATCAAACAATGAGAGATATGGATGAAGCGATTGCTGATGCATTCAACCTTCCTGCGGGACGCATCTGCCATTTGTATTATAGCAACGACAGTTGGCAAAAAATAAAGGGAATAGATATTCACCCTAAAGCGGTTAAAAAAGGGAAAGATATTTCTATACCAATGGTGTTACAGTATGTGGATTCTCCACATCAGAAATTCCTTTACACTTTTGAAGGGAACAAGCAGGAATTTAATCTGCTGATAGAACTTGTTTCCATTTTAAGCGCAGAAGAGATTGGGAAAAGATACCCGGCTGTTGCTAAATCAGTAGGACCATCACCGGTGAAGAAAAACGAACTGCTCAAACATCTTTCAAAAAGTGCATTGAAGGAAGAGGACGAATTCGGAATAGATAAGAGTGAAAATGATGACCTCGAAGGTATGGGTGAAGAAGGCGAGGAAAGAGAAGTTGCAGGTGAAGAGGATATGGACAATGAAGCAGCAGATTCTTTTGAGAACGAATTTGGCTTTGACGAAAGCGGCGATTTTAAAGAAGAATAATATTAGGAACACAGAGAGGAATACACAACCTTCAGTGCATACATTAATTGTAATTGCGGGACCAACGGCAGTTGGTAAAACAAAAGTAGCTATTCAGTTAGCTCAGTATTTTCAAACGGAGATTGTTTCAGCAGATGCTCGTCAGTTTTACAGGGAGATGAATGTGGGTACGGCGAAGCCGTCTGAGGAAGACCAGCAAACTGTAACACATCATTTTATTAATTCACTTTCTATTCATGATGATTACAATGCGGGGCAATATGAAACCGAAGCGCTTGGTGTGCTGAAAAATATTTTTACAAAAAAAAGTGTAGCCGTAATGGTTGGCGGTTCAGGGCTTTTTCTCCGTGCTGTAACAGACGGTTTGGATGAACTTCCTTCCGGCGATGAAAAAATCAGGAAAGAACTGAATCACTTATTAGAGCGAGAAGGAATTGTTGCGTTGCAAGAAATGCTGAAAGAAAAAGATCCGGAATATTTTACGGTGGTTGATTATAAAAATCCGCGCCGGCTACTCAGGGCGCTCGAAGTTTGTCTAAGTACAGGAAAACCGTTTTCATCTTTTCACACGAAGCAGCAGGGTGTCTCTGCTAACGCTGCGGTCGCCCTGTGGAAGAATCCGTCCACGCAGAATCATCCGAAGGGGTCTCTGCGATATAGAGATTTTGTTACCATAAAAATCGGGTTGCATTTTGAAAAAGAAAAGCTCTATGAAAGAATCAATCAGCGTGTGGATGAAATGATGAAAAATGGCTTACTCGAAGAAGCCAAAACATTATTTCCGCTTCGCCATTTGAATGCACTTCAGACAGTGGGCTACACAGAGTTGTTTGAGCACATAGAGGGGAAAATAAATCTGGAGCAAGCCATCGGAAAAATAAAACAACATACCCGCAACTATGCCAAACGGCAGTTGACATGGTTTAAGAAAGAAAAGGATATAGAATGGTTTGCACCGGAGAAACCGGACAGGATAATCCAATATCTTAATACAAAAATTAATTGCTGAATCATTTAAAATATTATTGCTGCTCCATCGTCTTCACAGATAATGTACAATTCAGCCAATATACCGGCAAGCATGTCTGACCATCAACAGGAAACGATAGCACATGCTGTGCGCAGTTATGGAAAGAAGTTGTTCGACTTTATCCGCCGCCGCGTGGCTACCGACGAAGATGCTGAAGACATTTTACAGGATGTTTACTATCAGTTTGTCTCACATAATCTGGTTGAACCTATTGAACAGGCATCGGCGTGGCTGTATAAAGTGGCAGGGAATAAAGTGATTGACTGGTATCGCAAGAAGAAGTCGGTTTCTCTTGAAGGGTTGGCTGTAACACATTCGGAAGACGAAGAGGATGCAGCTGGAATGCCGGAATATCTGCTTGCAGATTTTGCCTCTATACCCGATGACCTGATGAACCGCTCGTTGTTTTGGGAAGTGTTACAGACGGCATTGGATGAATTACCTGAAATACAACGCGAAGTATTCGTGATGCATGAGCTGGAAGACATGAGTTTCAGGCAGATTGAAGAAATCACCGGTGCAAATCAAAATACTTTGCTTTCCCGGAAACGCTACGCAGTAATGCACCTGCGCAACCGGCTGAAAGATTTTTATAACGAATTTTTAAACAAATAAAATTTTAAGACAATGAAAAAGTTTTGGATGATGAGAATTGTGAAAGGAATCATTTTCTTTTTACTCTTTGGAGTTCTCTTCGGCTATGTAGTAATGTATCTGTGGAACTGGCTGATGCCTATGCTGTTTGGCGCTACACATCTGATTACTTTTTGGGAAGCTGTAGGAATAATTATTCTCTCTAAAATACTTTTCGGGGGATTGGGCGGACATGGCAGATATAGAGCTTGCCATTGTCACGGACATAAACACGGCGGCTACTGGGGATACAAATGGAAGGAGAAACTGTCACACATGACTCCGGAAGAAAGAGAGAAAGTAAAAGCAGAATGGGCAAAGCGTTGTTGTAAGTGGGGATATGGAGAATCAAATGAGGAGAATCCTTCATCTGAAAGTGAAAATAAGAAGTAGCTGAGTGGTTAGTTGTAACAGCCGTTGGTAAAATAATCTGATAAAACAAAACACTTGATAATGTAGCGTAGTAGAGATATTCAGCTAAAGATAAAATCTATCGTCGGTCGGGATTGGCGCTCTCAAATATCCCGCTAATAATTGCCAGTACAATACCGAAAAGCAGCGCATACCAGAATCCATCTACATCAAATCCCGGAACGATTCTACCGGCGAGCATTATC
The DNA here is from genome assembly GCA_964424455.1 of uncultured Bifidobacteriaceae bacterium. Taxonomy (GTDB): domain Bacteria; phylum Bacteroidota; class Bacteroidia; order Chitinophagales; family UBA10324; genus CAYRJA01. The sequence continues at coordinate 13,536 of CAYRJA010000034.1, read as the reverse complement.
ATCAGTGCATTTATCACTAACAGAAATAGTCCAAGAGTAAAAACGGTAATAGGAATAGTTAAAATAATCAGCAGCGGTTTTACAGATACATTCAGTAAAGTAAGTACAGCAGCGACAATTACTGCTGTAAGCATACCGTCCACATGCACACCCGGAAGAATATAAGAACTGATTAGGACGGCTAATCCGGTTACTAATATTTTTATGAGGAATTTCATGGTGCTGTAAAAGTAATCATCCGCTTTATTTTAATAACATTATTTTCTAAAGTGTAAATTGCCTCCATGTTACTCTTTGCTTTAGCTGTGGCGCCGGGACTGGCTATCTCAATTTATATCTTTTGGAAAGATAAGTTTGAGAAAGAACCCAAGCGGCTACTCCTTTTCAGTTTCGTATTAGGAGTACTAAGTGTTATACCGGCAATAGTATTAGAAATATTTTCCGATGCTGCTTTTGTCAACAGAGGAAATAATATTGTTCAAACAGCATTGTATGCATGGCTCGGTATCGGATTAATTGAAGAGGGGTGTAAATATTTTTTCATCCGGCTTTTTGCATACAGAAGTAAATCATTCAATGAACCTTTTGACGGAATTACTTACAGTGTAATGGTGGCTATGGGCTTTGCTACGATAGAGAATGTGATGTATGTGATTGACGGAGGTTATGGTGTCGGTATATTGCGAATGTTTACTGCAGTACCGGCTCATGCTACGTTTGGCGTAATGATGGGTTACTATCTTGGGTTGGAAAAAGTAGAGGGTAAGAAGCACTTTGGTATAATCGGTTTACTGGTAGCCACTACCTTTCATGCAGCGTATGATTTTTTTCTGATAGCAGATTATGTACCTGGAATGTGGATAGGAGCGTGGCTGTCACTTTACTTTGGAATTCGTTTTTCTTTTCGAGCCATTAAACTACATCAGCAATTATCACCCTTTCAGAGAAGTGAAACGGGGGAATAAATTTTCTACTGTACTTTATATCCCATTTTTAAAGCCTGTTGAATATCTGATTCACCTGCTGTAACATTTCCCATTGCTTTATAGGACATTCCTCTGAAATAGTATGCAGAGGCATCTTCCGGTTTATAGCGCAGATAAGTTGTATAGTCGTTTATACTTTCCTGATACTTTCCTGTTACATAATAGGTATAGCCGCGATTAGAATATACGCCGTAAATATTGGGGTCTATTGATAACGCTTTTGCAAAATCAGGAAATGCTTTATCGTATTGCTTAGCCATACAGTAGGTTATAGCGCGGTTTACATAAGGGTCAACATTACGAGGGTCAAGTTCTATAGCTTTAGAATATGCCCAGAGTGCGCTGTCGGCATATCCTTTTAAGCCGTAAACATTTCCAAGGTTACTGTAAATCTTTGAATCCTTTGATGCCATGCGAACCAGCACACGGTAATCGTGCATGGCTTCATCAATACGGTTATTCTGCCCATAGTAATTGCCACGGTTTCTCCATGCTGTTTCAACATCAGGATATTTTGAAATTACATCTGTCCATAAAGTTTCAGTATTACTCCATACCTGTGTGCGGGCATAAGTCTGATAAGAGAAAATAACAATACCTGTTACAGTAACGATGGTTATCGGATATTTCATTACATTCAGTACTTTATTCTTCTTGCTCCATGCTTCACTCACTAAGTAGCCGACAGGGAATGCCAGCCCGATGTAAGAAAGATAACTGTAACGGTCAGCCATAATAGCGCTGCCGACGGAGACAAACTGTAACACTAACACTACGGAAACGATATAGAAAAGAAAGCCAAACACTACCGGTTTTTCTTTCCTCAGGAAAAAATAAATAAGAGCAGTTATTCCCAGTACAATCAACGGGGATAAATAGAAAATCACAGGGATATTCCCGCTCTTGTCTAATACAGGATAAGGATAAAATGCAGAAAGTTTTACAGGCAAAATAAACTTAACGATGTACATAATAGCTCCGTATGAAGCAAACATCACTCTCTGAAAAATGGTAAAAGTTTGCAGGTCAGCAATAGCGCCTCCGCTTTGAATGACAAACGCTGTAACACCAAACACAAGCGAAATAATGAAGAAAGGAATCTTATTCAGATAATTCAGAGTTTTTATTCTTGCATTGGATATTCTGTAATAATCAATCAGCAGCAGAATCAGTGGAAATACTACTGCCATACCTTTTGACAGGCAGGAAAGAATAAACAGCAGAAGTGTTACAGCATACCAGATTAACTTTTTTGATTCAGCATGATTCAAGTAAGTAATTAATCCCGTCATGAAAAAGAAAACATATAACACATCTTTTCTTTCACTTATCCACGACACTGATTCCACATGCATCGGATGGACACCAAATATTACAGCAACTATGGCAGACCATATCAGATTATTTTTTGTTAACCGGAAAACAAAAAAGAAAACCAACAGTGTATTCAGCAGGTGAATAATCAGATTGGTCATAAAATATCCTTCGGGCTGTAACTTCCCGTTTTGATAATTCCATGCAAGCGTAAGCATGGTAAGCGGATGATAGTTTAGAGAAACCGGAGTGGTAATAATTTCCTTTACAGGCACTTTATTGTTTACCACTAACGAGTTATCCGTTATATATGTCGGGTCATCCCAGTTGGTAAATTCATTCTTCAGAGAGGGAGAAAAAGCAATATAGGTGATTACTAAAATCACTGCTGCCACAAGCCACTTCATGAAGGTGTTGCTTTCCTTCTTTGTAGAAGGCTTATTTGCTTTGCTTTTTGGCTTTGCCACGGAGCGAAAGTAAAAAACCTACTCAGACAAAACATTAATTTAAATAAGGTTATAAATCACAAAATTCACATACTAATGTTCAAATGAGAAACAGTCAATATTCAATTCATAAGTTATTGTATTTCCGCATTCCCGATTTGAAATACATAAAAGCAACTATTAATTTCGCTCATTCAAAAATCAAATTATGTACGGGAAATTTCAGACACACCTTCAGAAAGAATTAGCTGAGATAAAAGCAGCGGGGTTATATAAAAGTGAACGCATCATTGCTTCTCCACAAGGAGCAGAGATAACGGTAAACGGGAAAACTGTTCTGAACTTTTGTGCGAACAACTATCTGGGTTTATCCAGTCATCCTAAAGTATTGGCTGCTGCTAAAAAAACTATTGATGAGCGTGGATATGGAATGAGCAGTGTGCGTTTTATCTGCGGCACTCAGGATATTCATAAATCACTGGAAGAAAAAATTTCTGCATTTCTTAAAATGGAAGATACCATTTTATATGTCGCTGCATTTGATGCAAACGGCGGTGTGTTTGAACCATTGTTTAATGAGCAGGACACAATCATCAGCGACGAGCTGAACCACGCATCTATTATTGACGGCGTTCGCTTATGCAAAGCACAACGTATGCGTTACAAACATGATGACATGGCTGATTTAGAGACGAAACTAAAGGAAGCAAAAGATACCCGCCATCGTGTAATTGTAACAGATGGGGTATTCAGCATGGACGGCACTATCGCTCAGTTAGATAAAATATGCGACCTTGCCGATAAGTATGATGCGCTGGTTATGGTGGATGACAGTCATGCTACAGGATTCACCGGAAAGACCGGTCGAGGCACTCACGAACTGAAAAATGTAATGAGCAGAGTGGACATCATTACAAGCACGCTGGGCAAAGCGCTCGGAGGGGCAGCCGGAGGATTTACTTCTGGCAGAAAAGAAATTATAGATATGCTGCGCCAGCGTTCACGCCCTTATCTTTTCTCCAACACACTTCCCCCTCCGATAGTCGGCGCTGCCATATCCGTGTTTGATATGCTGAGTGAAACTACTGCACTGCGCGATAAGTTGGAAGACAACACAAAATATTTCCGTGCAAAAATTTCAGAAGCAGGGCTTGATATAAAACCGGGCACTCATCCTATTGTTCCGATTATGTTGTACGATGCAGTGCTGGCTCAGAAATTTGCAACAAGGATTTTAGAAGAAGGCATTTATGTAATCGGTTTCTTTTATCCGGTAGTGGCTAAAGGTAATGCCCGGATACGGGTACAGATCTCGGCGGCGCATGAACGCCATCATCTGGATAAAGCAATTGCAGCTTTCACAAAAGTAGGGAAAGAGTTAGGGGTGATAAAACCTGTTAATGCATAAGTGAAAGATTACCGGCACATTTTTTTCGACCTTGACCATACGCTTTGGGATTTTGAAAAAAATTCTACTGAAACACTGTTAGAAGTATTCAACCATAACAAGCTGAAAGAAGCGGGAATCAGAAGCGAGCAGGAATTTTTAAACCGCTATCATCATTACAACGAAATCTACTGGGAGCTTTTTCAGAATGGAAAAATCAAAAGGGAAGAATTACGTTGGGCGCGTTTCAGAGATACGCTGGCTGACTTTGAAATTAAGAATCCTGATTTGGTAAAGTCGTTGTCGGAAAACTATATAGAAATACTGCCCACCAAAACAAACCTCTTTGACGACACGATTGAAATACTCGAATATCTTCTTCCGAAATATGCACTTCATATAGTAACTAATGGCTTTGAAGAAGTTCAGTACAAAAAACTTCGGAATAGCGATATAGAAAAATACTTCCGTTACATCATCACTTCTGAGATGGCAGGATATCAGAAACCCGATAAACTGATTTTCAAATATGCATTAGAGAAAACCAATGCAACCATCCGTGAAAGCATTTTTGTGGGTGATAATATAAAAGCAGATATAGATGGTGCAAAAGCCGTTGGAATGGATCAGGTATTTTACAATCCGAACCAAACACCACACAAAGAACAGATTACTTTTGAAATAGTAAAACTGTCACAGTTAAAAAAGATTTTATAAAAAAAGCCCTCTGAATTTCAAAGGGCTTTTTCAGAAGTACTTGTCTTGATATTACTTTCCGTTAATGTAATTGTTTAAGTCGCTTACTGAAGAGTCAAAGTCGAAAGTGTCATTTACTTTAAAATAATTTCCTTTATCGTAAGTATGACCATAGGCATACTTTGCAAAATCAAGTTTAGACGCTTCAAAATCGAATAACTGCATAATTTCTTTCACCTGGTCGGTAATAAAGCAATTGCTTGTTGCAATCTGCTTTGCCATTTCTAATTTAGTACTCTCAAAGCTCTTCTGAGAAATTGAATTTTTTGCTGCTGCAAAATCGGAAGAATTCATTGGAGCAGGACAGCCAATTGGTCCGCCATATCCCGGTACATAAACGATGGTGGTCTGTGGGGCAATTTCATTACGTACAATATTGCCTGAAGTAGTGGTAGTAGTGGTGGAATAAGTGGTAGTTGTGGATTGTGTAACATTACCTGTTCCGTCATTCACATTCAGATTAACTCCTGCATTCACTCCATCAATACTCACACCCATGTTCATGGTTACATTATCAGGATTACCTGTGGTGGTAGTGGTGGTGGTAGTATGTTGTGTTACAGTTCCGGGAGTTGTTGTTACAACCGTAGTAGCCGGAGTTCCATAAACCACTATATACTGATCGGGAACAGTTACAGCAGTTGCCGGTATCGGAACCTGAGAAACAATACGAAGCACATATTCCCCTTTGTTGTTTTTCTTAATGTTGAACGAATATTCTCCCGGCTCATTGAAGAAAAGATTCTTATCCATATCAGGCAGATTGTTATCCTGAAAAATCACTTTCATTTTATAGCTGTTGGCAGGAAGTCCTGTAATCTTTACATTGGTTTGCGGGTCGGCATTCTGTTTTACGCCATTAATCACTAACCAGAATTTTTCACCTTGTTCTGTAAAAGTAATGAGGTTGTATTGCGCAAAACTCTTAACAGAAATTGCAGTTAAGAGAATGAGGAGTAAATATATTTTTTTCATAGAGTGTTTATTACAACTTGGTTTGTTAATTATTATTACAAAAGTAATATTTACTTGTTCAAATAGAAATATCTCCAAATAAATCTATATGTGTCTCTGTCTGTTCACAGAGAGTGTTTTTTGATTTGTCCAAGTGGGGTTACACACAGTGAATCCCGCGTTGAAACAACAATAGAGTAGTTCTTTTCGTCCTTGCATAGGATTTTGCGGTGTTACAGCAAATCAGGCGGGGGTCGCGAAAAACTGACCCCGCTGGGACGAATGGGTTGATTAAAATGTAGAAATTGGGTGCGTGATTTATTTTTTTATAAAAAATTACTTTACCATATTTGTAGTGTTAAAAATGAAACTTTAGCGAAGGATAAAGTGTAAAAAGAATAAAATCAACAGATTATGAGAAAATTCATTACTCTTATTTGTTTAATTTTAATCGGGTATCAGTCATTCGGACAGAATTATATCTTATCACACGACACTGCGCGTGTAGAAGAGGACTGGGTAAATATGACTCCCGGTGCACCCATTGCAGCAAAGATTGATTTAACAATTGACTTTACCGGTTTGTCGGCAAAAAATACAAAGTGGGTACGAACAAATAATTTTCTGCCTGCAGGATGGTACACAAGTGTTTGTGACTTTAATGCCTGCTATGATACTACTGCATCTTACCAAAATGAATTTTCAGTCAATACAAGTTTAACGGGTGGCGACCATACCATCACAGGTCCTATGATAGTTGATTTTTATCCTAATTCATCCGGATATGCTGTTACTACTATTCATATTTATGATAAAGACCAGCCCAGCGATGCTATTGATGCAACTTTTATAGCAACTATTGCTGGTACGAGTGGTATGGGGAAAGTGAAGAAGGTTCGAGATATTTTCCTTGCACCTGTTCCGGCAAGGAATAACTTGTCAGTTTTTTATGAAGCTACGCTTCGACCGGAAAAGATAGAAGTATATGATATTCTCGGGAAAATGATTCTTTCCGTGCCTGTATTGAATGATGGTTCTTTAAAGGCGGATGTGAATGTTTCAAATCTGCCAAAGGGATTATATTTTCTCAGAGTGTATGCGGCAAATTCAAAAGTGCTGACTCGTCAGTTTTCAAAAGAGTAATTCCAGTTGAGTATCAGGAAGATTATTTTCCTGCTAATTCCTTAATCTTATCTTCTAAGAGAAATTCATCGCCGTCCACATATCCGTCGTGGACATGTACAATGTTTCCTTTTTGGTCAACTACTACTGTGTAAGGAATGTTCTGAAAATTCAAAGCGCGTTTTAAATCCTGATTCGGATCAAGCAGCACCATATAGTCCCATCCGGAACCATCAACTATTGACTTTACTTTTGCCTGACTTTTTGTATCATCAGTACTGACTGCAATAATTTCCACATTGTATTCCTTTTTCCAGTCATCGTAAAGTTCAGAAATATTGTTCAACTCTCTCTTACAGGGAACACACCATGTTGCCCAGAAATTGAACACCGTTATTTTACCTTCTGTTGCAAATTTTGAAGCATCTACTTTTTCCCCTTTAAGATTACTAATCAGAACAGAAGGAAATGGTTTTGCTGTTTGCGAAAAGGCATTTGCAGAAAAGAATGTAACTAAAAAGACAAGAATAATTTTTTTCATTGATCTGTCCGAAAGTTTAGTACTGAAAGCCAACTATCATGCCGTCTGTTCAGCATTATTTTTAGTAAAAGTATTAATTTAAAAAACAAGTTGTTTGATTACTTAATCAATTATCCAATCTGTTTTGTGAATTCATCATGAATCAATCCGTTTGAAGCGACAATCTCTTTTCCGAAAATAAAATTATTGTCTCCGCTGAGGTCTGTTACAGTTCCGCCTGCCTGCTGCACGATAAAAGCGCCTGCTGCCACATCCCACGCATTCAGATTTAATTCGTAGAAACCGTCGAATCTTCCGCAAGCCACATATACCAAATCAACTGCTGCCGTACCGAGCCTGCGGACACCTCTTATTTTAGGAAGCAATACGAAAAAGGATTTCAGGTATTTATCTAAATGATCAAAAATTTCATAGGGGAAACCGGTTGCAATCAGAGAGGATGAAAGAGTTTTTGTATCAGTAACTTTTATTTTTTTACCGTTCAGAAATGCACCGCCTTTTTCATAAGCATAAAAACATTCTTTGCGGTTAACTTCGTAAACAACTCCTGAAATTATTTTATCACCTTTCATTAAAGCAATGCTGACAGCGAACAACGGAATGTTATGAATAAAATTAGTAGTGCCATCCAGCGGGTCAATAATCCATTTGTATTCACTTTCTGCTTGTGAAACAGTATTTTCTTCAGTGATAAATCCGGCTTCGGGCAGAATGACTTTCAGTCCTTTTACCAATTCCTTTTCTGCTGTAACATCTACATAAGAAACAAGACTGTTCAGACTTTTTTCCTGAATCTTATCATGTGAAAAGCTTTCACTTTCTTTAGCAATAAAGCTCCCAACCTCTTTACTTAGTTCGCAAACCTGTTCGGTAATTAATTGCAAATTCATTTTCTTAAAATCTTTTTTGTCATCATCCAAATGAGAAGAATCACTGCAACGATATATGCCATCACTCCTAAATAATCCCCGTGGTTGCTGTAAAAAGTCATTTGTGAATTTACAGGCATTCGTTTCTTAATAACAGTTGGAGTCCACCACTGTGTTTCATCTGAAATATTTCCCTGTTCATCAATGAAACACGATGTGCCGGTGTTGGCAGAGCGGGCAATACATCTTCGCATTTCCACTGCAAGTACAGAGGCATAATGTAAATGTTGTAAATGACCTGCTGTGTTCCCCCACCATCCGTCGTTGGTCATTATGAAAAAATAATCTGCACCTTTACGAACATATTCACCACAGTAACCTCCATAGATGGATTCGTAACAAATGACGGGAGCAATTCCAACAGAATCATCAGAAAAAAAAACAGTTCGATGTTCTTGTGTTCCTAAACTTCCGGTGATGCCTCCCATATCAAGAGCAAACCGTTCTAAAAATTTCAGTACGCCGGGATAAGGCATTCGCTCTACACCGGGCACTAACTTCGATTTATGATAAATCTGAATCCTGTTGGTTGAATCAAGTTGAATGGCAGAGTTAAACGCATCATAGCAACATTCTCCTCTTGAAAAATAACGTGCCGTTGGAGTTTCTGCAGATATGTATTGCTGATATGCAGAAATACCGGTAACTAATTTCAATCGTGGGTATTTTTTCAGAAAATCACGAACTTCAATAATTGATTCGTTGGAGTCAATTTCATTGATCCATATACCTTGTGGGATTGCTGTTTCAGGCCACACTAAATAATCAGTAGCGCTGCCCACCTTAGGGGCAGATAACTGTAACAGAGTCTTCAGTTGATTATCAAGAGTGGTAAAATCAAACTTTATATTGTAAGGGTCAATGTTCGGCTGAACTACTACTATTTCTTTATACTTAGTTCTATCAGAGGAATGATGAGCGTATTTTGTTCCGATAAAGTAGGAGAGTGTTACAGGAATAAGAATAACTAAAGCACAGATAATTATTTTATTCTTTATGTTTAATCTCAACTGATTTTCTACTGATAAAAAATACCGGAACAGAAGAATATTTACAGTTATAATCCAGAGAGAGCCGCCCAGTACACCCGTGTATTCGTACCATTGAAACAGCACAGGATATTGCGACAGTCCGAAACCAATCGTAAGCCAGGGCCAAGAGAGTTCCCACTGAAAATGAAAATATTCAAATGCAAGCCAAAAGGATGGAAGAGAAATATACCCTGCAACATCTCCTAATCTTTTTTTTGTAAAATGAAACAGCATGAAGGGAATGCACATCAGCAATGAGTTAGCTGAGTTGACAAATAAGCCCGCCAACAATCCGCTGTAATCACCTTCGCCTGTGTAAGTATTTCCCACCCACCACGTGGTCAGTACATTCCAAAACAAGAACGACAGATAAGCCCATCCGAAAATTTTTGCTCCTGTATGGGTATATTTTTTAGTGAGGTTTTCTTCAATAAACAGAAGAGGAATAAATGCAATGAATAACAACGGAACAAATGGCTTTGGTGTCCATGCAAGCCACATCAGCAATCCGAATGAAGCAGAGTGAAGAAGAAATTTCAACCGGTTCATTCGCCTTTCGCATTTAATACTATTACTATTTCACCTTTTACTTCTTTCATGCTGAAATGTGAAATCAATTCTTCCAAAGTGCCGCGCTTTGTTTCTTCATAGAGTTTGGTGAGTTCACGCGACACACTGCACAGTCTGTCCTTTCCGAAATATTCTGCAAACTGCTGTAATGTATTGACTAAGCGATTCGGCGATTCGTAAAAAATAATAGTACGGCTTTCAGATTGTAATTCTTTCAGCCGGGTTTGTCTTCCCTTTTTGTGCGGAAGAAATCCTTCAAAGCAAAACTGATTATTAGCAAAGCCGGATTGAATCAGTGCCGGAACAAATGCAGTAGCTCCCGGCAAACATTCCACTTCTATATTTTCCCTGATACATTCACGAGCTAATAAAAAACCCGGATCAGAAATGCCCGGAGTACCTGCATCGGTTACTATTCCGAAACTTTCCCCTGACTTCAGCCGCCGGATTATCAGCGGAGTCATTTCATGCTCATTGTGCTGGTGGTAAGGAACAAGTTTTTTCTGAATAGAGAAATGGTGTAACAGCACCTGCGATTTTCTGGTGTCTTCGGCAAGAATAGTGTCCAACTCTTTCAGCAACCGTAATGCTCTTAAAGTAATGTCTTCAAGATTGCCGACAGGAGTAGGAATAAGATAGAGCTTTGACACGAAAACTATTTATTCATGAATCGAATATTCATAGTATTCCATCACCGGATTTGATAACAGTTTTTTACAGGCAAGTTCTGTCTTTTCTTCTGCCTGCGCTTTGCTGTCTGCTTCAATTTTAATAGTGATGTGTTTTCCGATACGCACATCCTGTGCTTCTGTAACACTAAGATTTTTTAGTCCGGCAAGTACTGCTTTTCCTTGTGGGTCAAGCAATTCTTTCAGCGGCATCACATTAATTTCTGCGGTGTAAATCATTGTCGGTTTAGTAATTTAAAGATGAGATTTCAGGATTCGTTTTTTGAGAGAGAAAAATTATTAATAACAGAGATAATGATATAGAGGAGAATTACAGCAGCAATTCCCACCCATTTGAACCATACGATTGTTACAATGGATAAAATCAAAAAGATATAAAGCAACTCATTTCCTTTCCACTTAAATCCTTTTACTTTTAATGAGAACATGGGAATGGAAGAAACCATCAGGTAAGAGAAGATAAGAACAAGCGAGTACAAGACATATTTGTTTATGAGAAGATTTCCCAAATCAAAAGTATTGGTAATGTAAATAAGCGGTAGAGAAGCAGCGAAGATTGCACTGGCAGGAGAAGGTAATCCAAGGAAGCTTGTTGTTTGCTTTCCATCAATGTTGAACTTTGCTAATCGCCAGCAAGCAGCAAGTGTTACAATAAAGACCGGAAGCAGAAATAATTTACTGGTGTGCAACGCTCCCGTTTCCATAAAGAAAGAGCGTTCCAGCAACTGATAATAAATGATTCCCGGTAACACTCCGAAAGTTACCATATCCGCCAGTGAATCCAGTTGTTTGCCCATTTCAGATTTAGCATTCAACGCACGCGCAACAAATCCATCGAAAAAATCAATCGTTGCTGCTATGAAAATGCAAAAGCTGCTCATGAACAAACGGTTGCTGATTTCTAAGGTCTGATAAATTCCTTCCTGATTTTTTCCAAGTACAAAATACCTTTCATCAAAAGCATACAAAATTCCAATACAACCCAGAAGAAGATTGGTAAGAGTAAGAAGATTAGGAATCTGTTTATAGAGTTTCATATTTGGTTTTCTGCTTCTTTCTCTCTGATTTATTTCTTCATCAGTTCTTCAATCTCCTCTACCTCTATCGGGAACGATGACATTAAATCAATCGGCTCTTTATCTGTAACAAGAATATCATTTTCAATTCTGATTCCGATATTTTCTTCAGGAACATAAATGCCCGGCTCGCAGGTGAAAACCATTCCTGCTTTCATGGGTACAAAGCGGTTGCCGAGGTCGTGTACATCCAATCCCATGTAATGGGAAGTACCGTGCATAAAATATTTTTTATAGAGCGGCTTATCGGGATTCTGTTTTTTCACTTCATCCGCTTTCAGCAGACCGAGTTTAATCAGTTCACCTTCCATTATCTTACCTACTTCATTATTGTAGTCATTCAGGATGGTGCCGGGACGCAACATATTTTTTGCCTGTTTCATTACACGAAGTACAGCATTATAAATATCCTTTTGCCGTGGAGTGAATTTTCCGTTTACAGGAATAGTTCGTGTTAAATCCGCAGCATAGTTTGCATACTCAGCGCCGAAGTCAAGCAGAATCAAATCACCATCTTTACATTCTTTGTTGTTTTCTACATAGTGTAACACACATGCGCTTGCTCCGCTGGCAATAATCGGATAATAAGAGTAAGTAGTGGCGCGGTTACGAATAAATTCATAAAATATTTCAGCTTCCACTTCATATTCCATCATACCCGGTTTAATAGTTTTCAGAACACGGTGAAGCGCTTTCTCGGTGATAGAGCATGCTTCACGAATCAGTTTTATTTCTTCATCACTTTTAACAGCGCGGAGATGAATTAAAATTTTTGCAGCGCGCTCGTAATTGTGTAGCGGGAATTTTGATTTCAATTCATTGGCATAACGCAGGTCGCGGTAAGGAACTACTGTTTTTGCTCTGTCATTTTCATTCAGGTTCAGGTAGCAATTATCTGCATACAGCATCAGATTGCTGATTACATTGTCAAAGTCCTCATTCCAGTAAACATTTTTTATACCGGAAGAAGTGCTGGCTTCATCCATTGTGTATTTATGCCCCTCCCAAACGGCTATGGTTTCATTTGTCCTTTTCAAAAACAAACATTCACGAAATTCCGGCTTAGGACAATCAGGATAAAGCACCAGCATAGTGTCTTCCTGATCAATACCGCTGAGCCAGAATAAATCTGCATTCTGACGGAAATAATGAGTCAAATCACCGTTGCGCGGCATCTCATCATTGGAATGAAAAATAGATATGGAATTAGGTTTAAGTTGAGCAGTAAATTTTTTTCGGTTTTCAATAAAGAGTTTCGAATCAATCGGTTTGTATTTCATAACAGTAAAAAATTTAGGGTAGCAAAGTTAATTTATTCCCGCAGGAATGAATAGGTTTGATAAGTGATGTGGATGATAAATTTTTGTTAGAATATTTCTTCCATAATGGTTGTTAGTACATAAATCTGTCACAGTACTTCAGCAAAAGATTCTGTTCCGGCAGGGTCTTCCGCAGGAACCCCGCTGATGTTCAACGTCCCTTCACTGTAACACTTACTATACTATTTTTTTTAAATACATTTTTTACTTGCCTCAATTCGCTGATTGACGGAGAGTTCTGAAATAGAAATCCTCCAGCTGGCGCAAGTGTTTTTCACTTGCGCTGAATTCACCCAAGATGGCATTTCGTAGAAAGAGTATCGGACTATAAACATTCATCCGCGCGGTTTTATGAAGAGGAAAAGGTATTGTTGCATGAAAACTACAAGTAAAGGCAGGTAAGTATAAAAGAAAAA
>CAYRJA010000033.1:0-28720 GCA_964424455.1 uncultured Bifidobacteriaceae bacterium | reverse complement strand
AGCTTTACCTCATTTGTAACAGACTCCAAAGTATTGAACTCCCCTTTTGGAGTAAGTTTTGAATACCATGTGTTTGGAAAAGCAATAAGAATATGAAAATGCTTTGACCAGATGATATAGTTCAGGAAAAGTAACACACCGATAATATGAACCCACCAACAACCTCTTTCTAAAGCAATTAACGAATTATCTGAAAGTCCACTTAACAACGGAGCGATAAATTGTGAAACAGGAAACATCCCTGCTTTGATATAATGTCCCACTCCACGTGATTGTAAAATGGAATCGGATGCATTCATAGTAAGAAAGCAACTCATTAATACAATTTCAGTACAGAGAATAATGGTGGCATCTGTACGCGGCCACTTCGTCATTTCGCGACTCCAAAATCTGGGAATCCGAGCGATATATCTTCTGCACAAAAAAATTACACAACCGACAAGTACAAGTAAGGCAAGTATCTCAAAAACAGCAATAATAAAATTGTAAAAACCTTCAGGAAGAAACTGTGCGAACAGACGATGAGTTCCGAAAGCTCCATCACTCATTATCTCCAGTAGTTCAATATTGATAATAATGAAACCGGTATAAACAAAAAAGTGTAATAGCGCCGGAAATGGTCGCCTGAACATTTTCTTTTGCCCGAACGCAACCAGCAGCATGGTTTTCCATCGCTCTGCTTTATGGTCGTTTATTTTAATATCACGACCGAGTTTAATGTTGCGGATAACCTTCCGGACATTTCGGGTAAAAAACCAAACAGCTACTGTAAGACAAGCTATGAAGATGAGTTGTGTAATCATGTTTTATATTTTTTGAACACTTTGTAACTCATGCGTGCACAACTTTTTAATATAATGCACTAAGGTGAGTTAGATTTGATTTGCTTGATTGATTCTTAAATCTAATTCTTATGAACAGACCACAAAAATCAATACGTATTCAGCGCAAAGCTAAAAACTCAAAAGACTTTGAAGCAAATAGAAGTTTTGCAATGCTCACATTGCAATTATACGTGAAAAATAACTTTAGCAAAAAAAGAATGTGCTATACTTCTGCAAAACCTCTGACAACTTGTTGTTGAGATTTTTTATAATAAACTGAAAATAAGAGATTAGTATAGGTTTTAGTAGTTGTTTTAACTTTTGAGAATGATTTCATAATCCATATTTATAGTATATCTTTGTGCCCCCTTGTGAAAAAAGCCCTTCTCATACCTTTTTCTATATTGATTTTCTTTACTTCTTGTAGTACCTATCATCAGGTACTGAAGAGTAACGATCTTCCTTTAAAATATACAAAGGCAAAGGAATACTACAATAAGAAAGATTACTATAAAGCAATTCCTTTGTTCGAGGAATTAATGGCAATTTACAAGGGAACAAAAGATGTGGAAGATATTTACTATTACTATGCCTTTTGCCAATACGGAATGGAAGAATATCTGATTGCAGCATATCATTTTAAAAACATTGCTACCACCTATCCAAATGGTGTACACGCGCAGGAATGTTTATTTATGAATGCAAAATGCTATGTAAATATGTCTCCGAAATATGAACTTGATCAGGAATATACCAACAAGGCGATTAACGAATTACAGTTATTTGTAAATACTTACCCTTCCAGCCCATTAGTGGCTGAAGCCAATGAAACGATTGACAAGATGCGGAACAAGTTGCAGCAAAAAGCATTTGCTGATGCCAAGCTATACTATGATATGGAGAATTATAAAGCGGCAGCCGTAACCTTTACCAATCTGCTTCGCACCTATCCCGATACACCTGACTTTGACAGGGCAAGTTTTATGATTCTGAAATCAAATTACCTTTACTCTCAAAACAGCATTGAATCCAAGCAGGCAGAACGCTACCTGGTAACTGTAAATACTTACAATCAATACAAAGACAAACTTCTGCAAAGTAAATACGCCAAAGAATCTCAAAATATTTTTGAATCATCTAATAAAATTTTAAATAAACTCAAAACCGATGAATCCATCAATTAAAGGAAATGGTACAGTTAACTATGTTGAACCCAAAAGTTTAACCGAGCTGGCGAAAAAAACAGGTAATACTTACGAATCTATTGTAGTAATTGCCAAGCGGGCCAATCAGGTTGCTTCGCAAACGAAAGAAGAACTTCACAGCAAGCTGGAAGAGTTCGCCACTTCTTCTGACAACCTTGAAGAAATTCATGAAAACCGTGAGCAGATAGAGATTTCGAAACACTACGAAAAAATGCCGAGCGCCACATTGCGTGCAACGGAAGAGTTTATGGAAGAGAAAGTTTACTTCCGTAATCCGGTTAAAGATGAGCCGAAGCCGCTGTTCTGATAGCGGATAGATTTGTTCTTAACAAATTAGAGAATCAACGAATGGATAATATTCGCGGCAAGAAAATCCTACTCGGAATATGCGGAAGTATTGCTGCCTATAAAAGCGCTTATCTCGTCCGACTCTTAGTAAAAGAAGGCGCTGAAGTAAAAGTCGTTATGACCAAGGAAGGGGGGAACTTTGTGTCTCCGCTTACTTTTTCTACACTATCTCAAAATCCCGTTTATTCTGAACTGACTTCACAAAACTCATCTGACGGACAATCGGGCAATTCTTTCTGGAACAATCACGTTGAGCTGGCTTTGTGGGCTGATTTAATTCTGATAGCGCCTGTTACTGCAAATACAATTGCAAAATTAGCAAACGGACTTTGTGATAATCTTCTGACAGCAGTTTATTTATCTGCGCGCTGTCCTGTTTGGCTTTCTCCCGCAATGGATGAAGATATGTGGAAGCATCCGTCAACTAAATCCAATATCAAAAAATTGGAATCTTATGGAAATATTATTCTTCCTGTAACCCACGGTGATTTAGCCAGCGGACTGATTGGAGAAGGAAGAATGTCAGAACCGGAGGAAATTATCGAACAGATTAAAAAAAAAATTCCAGCAGGTAAATCTGTAACAGATAAGAAGGGAAAGATTAACGGAAAGAAAGCATTAGTAACAGCCGGACCTACTTATGAACCCATTGACCCCGTTCGCTACATAGGAAATTATTCTTCCGGGAAAATGGGAATTGCCATTGCGGAAGCATTAGCAGAGGAAGGGGCAGATGTAACACTTATTCTTGGACAGGCGAAAGAACCGGTTCAGAACACTTCCATACAAACGGAAAGAGTAAAAACGGCTGCTGAAATGTTGTCAGCTGTTGAAAGACATTTCAGTAAGTCAGATATTACGGTAATGGCTGCGGCAGTTGCAGATTATACTCCGGTGAAGGAAGTAAAAGAGAAAATAAAAAAGGATAATGATGAGTGGCAATTGAGTTTGAGAAAGACAAAGGATATCCTTAAAGTAATAGGAAAGAAGAAAAAGAAGAATCAGGTTCTCGGTGGCTTTGCACTGGAAACCAATGACCCGATTGTAAATGCAAAAAAGAAATTAGAGTCGAAAAATCTGGATTTTATAGTTTTGAACTCTCTACGGGATGCACAATCCGGTTTTGAATTCGACACAAATAAAATCACCATCATAGACAAGAGAAACAACACCATTCCGTTTGAACTGAAAACAAAAAAAGAAGTAGCCCGTGATATTGTTCAATATATTATTTCCCTGTTACAATGAATAAACTATTCTTATCCAGTCAGTCCGTTAAGTGTACATCAGTGTTTTGTTCTTTAAAGAGCAGAACCTTTACTTTGTTCATATTGACAGTTATTCTTTCTGTTACAGTAACATCTGCTCAGGAACTTAACTGTACAGTAAAAGTAATAACACCCCAGCTTCAAACGACAGACCCAAAGATTTTTGAGGATATGCAGAAAGCGGTTTATGAATTAATGAATAATCGCCGTTGGACGGGAGATATATTCAGTCAACAAGAGCGCATTGAGTGCAGCATGTTAATCAACATTACCAAAGAACTTTCTTCCGATAAATATCAGGCGCAGGTAACCGTTCAGTCGAACCGTCCGGTTTACAATTCTTCATACAATACTACGCTGCTGAATCTTGCTGATAAGGAATGGACGGTTACATACACACCGTACCAGCCCCTGGAGTTTAATGATAATGCTTCGCTTTCCGAACTGACTTCACTGCTTGCTTATTATGCATACATTATTGTCGGGATGGATTATGATTCATATTCGCCGAAGGGTGGTACGCTGTATTTTCAGAAAGCACAGAACATAGTGAACATGAATCAGAACTCGGATAATAAAGGGTGGAAATCATTCGAAGGAACTCGCAATCGCTACTGGCTTGTTGAAAATATTCTGAATCAGAAATATGATAACATTCGTCTTGCGGTTTACAAATATCATCGCGAAGGATTGGATAAAATGTACGATAATCCGGAAGAAGCACGAAAAGCCATCAGCTCTTGTCTTACTCTGCTCAATAAAGTAAATGAAGAATACCCCAACTCTATGTTTATGCAAAATTTCTTCAGTGCAAAATCTGAGGAGTTGGTTAATATATTCAGTAAGGCAACGCCACAGGAAAAAACCACAGTTATAAATATTCTCTCTAAATTGGATGCACCCAACTCGCAAAAATATCAGGCGATAATGAAATCAAATTAATTACGAAATTTGGACGAGTAGTTGCGGATTTATTAATCTTGTAAATCCAAAACAAAAATTAGTAATCTGCTGTTACATTTACCTTATGCTTTCTAAACTTCATGTCAGCAACTATGTAATTATTGATAAGGCAGAGATAAATTTCTCTCCTCAGCTAACGACAATTACAGGAGAAACAGGAGCAGGAAAATCTATTTTACTGGGCGCATTGTCTTTAATTCTGGGTGAACGCTCAGAATCGGCTTCCTTTTTTGATAAAGAAAAAAAATGTGTGATTGAAGGATATTTTGATTTAAAAAACCTTAACCTGAAAGATTTCTTCCTGGAGAATGAGTTAGATTATGATGAGCACACTATCATAAGAAGAGAGATTACTCCGAATGGGAAATCACGTGCTTTTGTCAATGACACTCCAGTAACACTTCAAAAATTGAAATTACTAAGTTCAATGTTGATAGACCTTCATTCGCAGATGGAGACACAGGAATTAAATGACTCAGCTTTTCAACTTGCACTTATTGATGCTATCGCCCAAAACGGCAGTTTACTGGGACAATATAAAAGTGCATTTAAAAAATATAAGAATAGTGAAAAGCAATTAGCAGAGCTGCAGGAACGATTCGAAAAAGCTAACCGCGAACAGGATTATCTGCAATTTCAGTTCAATGAGTTGGCAGAAGCTACATTGAAAGAGGATGAACAGGGAGAAATAGAAAAGGAACTGAATTATCAGAATAATGCGGAAGAGATTAAAAGAGCGCTTTCAGAATCACATACTATTTTAGCCGGACAGCATACAGGGAATGCATCATCATCTGCGCTTGCACAGTTAAAAGAAACGATTCATCTGTTACAGCCGGTTCAAAAATATCAGCCCTTGATTGAGGAGTTAATAAAACGGATTGAAAGTGTACGAATTGAATTGCAGGATGTGGTTAATGAGGTGGAGAAGTTAGAATCGGAAATCACTTATGATCCAGAGAAGATAAATGAATTTACCGAACGGCTTGATATAATATACCGGTTAGAAAAAAAGCACAGAGTAAATTCAACTTCAGAGTTGTTGCAGATCCAAAAAGAACTTGATGAACAACTGCAATCATTTCAGTCGCAGGGAGAAGAGTTAGAGAAATTAAGAGCAATTGTTACTAAGCAAAAGTCAGAATCGTTAGCGCTTGCGGCAGAACTTTCCCGAAACCGGTTATTGCAAATACCAAAAATTGAAAAGCAAGTGAACGCTTTACTCGGCGAAGCGGGGATGTCCTTTGCACAAATTAAGATTCATAATGAAAAGCTGAATGAAAGGGAATTAAATGAAACAGGGATTGACCGCTTTAAAATTTTGTTTGCATCCAATAAAGGAAGTGAGTTTATTGAATTGCGAAAAGTAGCTTCAGGCGGAGAATTGTCCCGGTTGATGCTTTGCATAAAATCGTTGATTGCCTCTTCTACTGCATTACCCACTTTAGTCTTTGATGAAATAGATACCGGCATTTCCGGCGAAACAGCAGTGAAAGTAAGTCGCATCCTGAGTAAGCTTTCTTCGTCACATCAGGTAATTTGTATCACGCACCTTCCGCAAATTGCAGGGAAAGGCAACCGGCATTATTATGTATTTAAGGAAAACACACCACAACGAACTTACACAAGAGTGAAGTCGCTCTCACAAGATGAACGTATCATTGAAATTGCCAAAATGCTTTCCGGTGAAAGACCTACTGCTGCCGCGTTGAAAAATGCGAAGGAGTTAATAGCGTCAAATTAATAGATATATCTTACCAACATTAGCAGCAATTCTATTTATCTTTACAGCATGAAGCGGAAGCAAAGACTCGGAGTTTATATTTCATTTCTCATATTTTCATTCTTATTCATTTCAGATTATCTATATGCACAGCAAGATCCGCAGTATTCACTTTCCAGTTTAAATCCTGTTGCATATAACCCCGCAGTAATAGGTGTCAACAAAGCCATTAACGCTTCCTTACAGGCGCGAACACAGTGGGTTGGAATTACAGGGAATCCGCAATTGCAATATCTGAATGCGAATACTTATGCCCCACCTCTTCACGGTGGTATTGGTTTGGAAGTAATGAATAACCAGCAGGGTGTTCAGCGAAATACATTTATAGGAGCAGGATATTCCTATTTAGTGGAAGGCAAGAAATTACGATTTGCTGTTGGAATAAAAGGAGGAATTATTCAATCCGGTTTAGATGGAAGTAAACTTCGCTCACCAGATGGATTTTATGATGAAAGTTCCATTAATCATAATGACAACATTCTTCCCAATACTCCTGTCTCAGTTATTGCACCGGATTTCTCAGCAGGAATTTTATTCAATACCAGAGTTGTTACAGTGAGTGTTTCGGCTTCTCATTTACTGGAACCATCCATGCGCTTTAAGGGCAGTTTAGAAAACTTGGGTATTGAGCTTTCAAGAAACTACTTTAGTTATTTTTCTCTTGACATCGGAAGTAAAAATAAAATTGCTTTCAAACCCTCTATCCTGCTAAAGAGTAATCTTGTAGAAAATCAGGCAGAGGTAAACCTCCTTGCTCAATTCAGAAAACTTTTTTGGCTCGGTGTAGGATACAGAATATTATCTGCTGATGAACCCGATGCAATGATTGGAATTGCAGGACTGAATCTGAATGAAAATTTTTCTGTGTGTTACAGTTACGATTATACTTTGTCAGTGCTAAATCAGGCATCGAATGGCTCTCATGAAGTATTGGTAAGCTATAAACTCAGCCTTGTCAGACCGGCTAATCCGGGGAAAATCATTTTCACGCCACGATTTTAATTTCTACTTAAAAAAATATTTTTCAATATTGTGCAACATTTTGAACCATGACTCGTTAAAATTGTCCACTTGCTCATTCCTATTATTCGATAAAATGATTTTTGCTTTTCATGGAAATATTTACATTTACGCTCCAAAATAAATTTGTATAGATTAGAAATCTACAATTCTTAACATTGTACCGAGTTTTTTAAAATGCGAACCATGATGAGAAAGTCACAGTATTTCTTATTTATTGTAGTGTGTGTATTGAGTGCCTGCACGGGAGGGTACAATGGTCAGCTTCTTGGCGTATTAGACCGCCCCGAATGGAATACTATTATACCCTATGGTATGGTTTATATTCCATCAGGAACGCTACATGTCGGACAAAGTGATCAGGATATAAATAATGCACTTATTCAAAAGCCCAAATCTATTTCTGTACAGGGTTTTTTCATGGATGAAACAGAAATTACTAACAATGAGTACCGTCAGTTTGTCTATTTTGTTAGAGACTCAATAGCCCGGAAACTTCTCGGAGAGCCGTACATAGATGCAGATAATGGCGCTGTTGTCTGGGACGAAAAAATTGATTGGGAATCTGAAGAAACACAAGAAGCATTAGCTCCATTATACACTCCGGAAGATCAGCGTATTCTTGGGAGAAAAGAGATTAACACCAAAATGTTAAACTATGTTTACTACTGGGTTGATTTTAAAACCGCCGCGGCAGATGTTAATCGTAACAACCCTGATTTTGACAGAAGTTCAGTTATCAAAACAGAAGTAGTAAATGTTTATCCTGATACGCTTAGTTGGGTTCATGATTTTACATACTCATATAATGAACCTATGACAAGAAATTATTTTTGGCATCCGGCATTTGATAATTACCCGGTAGTTGGAATCAAGTGGAAACAGGCATTGGCATTTAGCAAATGGAGGACCCGCTTTTGGAACGATTACCGTACTGAAAGAGGAGAAGTTATTAACGATGAGTTCCGGTTGCCAACTGAAAGTGAATGGGAATATGCTGCAAGAGGCGGAAGAGATATTTCTCCATATCCATGGGGCGGACCTTATATGAGAAATAAAAAGGGATGTATACTCGCCAACTTTAAACCGGGTAGAGGAGATTATCCTGATGATGGTGGATTTTACACAGTTAAAACTGATGCTTATTTCCCGAACGATTACGGTCTTTATTGTATGGCTGGAAATGTTTCAGAATGGACATCAACTGCTTTCTATGAAAATGGATACCAGTTTTCACACGATCTTAACCCTGATATACAATATAACGCCTCAGACTCTGATCCGATTACTATGAAGAGGAAAGTTGTCAGAGGCGGCTCATGGAAAGATATTGCATACTTCTGCCAGACAGGTACAAGAAGTTATGAGTATCAGGATACAGCGAAATGCTATGTCGGCTTTAGAGATGTAATCACATTCCTTGGAAGATCTATCAATGACTAATACCATTTATTATAGAAGTCATATCTACCTGTTTTCTTACAGCATTTTAATACAGTCTTAGAACACAAACTAATTTTTTAAACACAACCCAAATACAAACCAACAATGAACAAAATAGCAGCTTTCTTTGAAACCGAAAGAGGTAAAAGAATAAAAAACTTAATCATCGGTGTAGGTGCATCGGTTGTATTGATTGGAGCGCTTGCCAAACTTGAGCACTGGCCAATTGCAGGAGTCATGCTGATAGTCGGTATGTGTACCGAAGCATTTATCTTTGCTTTACTGGGCATCCTTCCTCCCCATAAGGACTACTATTGGGAAAAAATCTATCCGGAACTGAATATTGCTCCTGACGAGGAGGAAATTGCCATAGAGCATGAAAAAGTTGTTCACGGCTCTCTTACTCAGCAATTTGACAATATGCTTGAACAGGGTAATATTGACTCTTCTCTTATTAAACGACTTGGAGACAACTTAAATAAGTTAGGTGAAAACATCACTCGCCTGTCGGATGTGGCAGATGTTACATCATCCACTAATCAATACTCTCAAAATGCAAAAGCGGCGGCAGAAGCTTTGAATGATATGAAAGCTGCTTATACTGAAGCAACCAGAGCAGCCCAGCTACTCGCATCAGGTACAGATGAAACAAAGAAATATCACGAACAAGTGCAGATTGTTACAAAAAACCTGGCTCAACTGAATACAATTTATGAACTTGAACTTCAGGATACGAACAGCCATTTGAAGACAATGAACAAGTTCTATGGAACTGTATCTCAGGCAATAAATAATCTAAACGATTCGTTGGAAGATACTCAGAAATACAAGGTGGAGATTTCTGGTCTTGCAAAAAATCTTTCTACACTCAATTCAATTTACGGAAATATGCTTTCTGCAATGCAAATGAGTACAAGAGGTTAATTATTGATTGAACAAATTTTCAAAACGCCCAAATCAAATAAATAATGTCAATTCCAAAAGAACCCAGACAGATGATGATCAACATGATGTATCTCGTGTTGACTGCACTTCTGGCTTTGAATGTGTCTGCAGAAGTTCTTAATGCTTTTCATGTAGTAAATGATGGTATATCGAATTCAAATAACGCGGTGGATTCTAAGAACAGCCAAACGATGGCGGCTTTTCAGGATCAGTTGAGTAAGGATAAAGAAAAAACTCAGAAGTGGTATGATAAGGCACAAGAGACAGAATCACTCATAGCTAAACTAAATAAACAGATAGATGAGTATATGAATTTATTAGTAGAGAAGAGTGGAGGATGGATTGATCATAAGGGGGTTAAGCATAAAACAGATTGGAAACCGGAATTAGGTGAATTGGAGGATGATAAAAATCTGGAAGTAGGAACTCATTTTATGATAGAAGAAAAACGTGCTGAAAATTTAAGAAAATTGATTGAGACTACTAGAGAAAAACTTTTATCCCTGATTGATGAGCCAGACATGAAAAAGGAATTTACTGCTCAACTGCCTTTAAGAATTGATCCACCGAAAACAAACTCTGAAGGTAAAATCAGTTCGTGGGAAGATGCGAATTTTCACATGGTGCCGACTATTGCTTGCTTAACACTCTTGAATAAATTTAAGAATGATGCAAAGAATTCAGAATCGCAGCTACTTGATTATTTTTTCAAAAAGATTTATGCAAAATCAATTAAGGTTGACCAGATGGAAGCTAAGGTTATAGCGCAAAGTAGCTATGTTATTGCAGGCCAACAATACAAAGCAGATATTTTCGTGGCAGCATATAGTACCTCTATTACTCCGACCGTTTATGTTGGAGCATTAAACAGTAATGCTGTAAAAGATGAAACTGGAGATTATGTACCAACTAAGGTAAATCCGGTTACAGGTGGCTCTACTATTGATGTAATTAATGGAATGGGGAAATATACTGTAGCAGCCAGTGGAGAAGGGGAAAAGAAATATGCCGGCGCTGTGATGGTGCCTGATGCAGAAGGCGTTCCAACTTATTATCCTTTTGAAGCAAGTTATACTACCGCTAAAGCATCAGCAGTAGTTTCTTCAGATAACCTCAACATTATTTATGCAGGTATTCCAAATCCTTTTTCGGTTTCTGTTCCGGGATTTTCGGGTAACAAGGTTACGGCTTCAGCCACCGGCGGATCATTTACCGGGTCGAATGGTAAGTATGTTGCAAATATGCCTGCAGCAATGATTGGTAAGGAGGTAAAGATTAATATCATTGTAGATGATAATGGGCAGAAAAGAAGTATCGGCGATGGACAAGAGTTTAAGGTAAAACGTATTCCTGATCCTGTTGCAATAGTTGCCGGAAAAGTAGAAGGTAAGATCAGAACAGGAGAACTGAAAGCATCTCCCGGAGTCATTGCACAATTGAAAGATTTTTATTTTCAGGGAGTTACCTTTCAGGTAACGTCTTACGATTTTGTCTTTATTGCAAAAAGGCAGGATCCATATCTTAAGTCAGCATCAGGATGGCAGTTTACTTCCGATATACAGAGCAAGATTCAGGGTTCGAAACCGGGCGATCAGGTTATTATTCGTAATATCAAAGCAAAAGGACCGGATGGTTCAACACGTTCACTACCTCCAATAAGTTTAGAAATCAACTAAAAAGTTTTTCTATGAAGACTTCAATCAAGGTTTTGTTTTTTCTCTTAGCTATTCTTCCTTCTTTCTCAATGGCACAGCAAGCGGGAGATACGCCAAATGATTATTTTTATGATAGGGTTTCTCCTTCTGAAAGAGAAATTATTCCTTATGATCATATACGTGAATCGGATATTTTTTGGCATAAGAGAATCTGGAGAGTGATTGATGTAGATGAAAAACTGAATCTTCCTTTTAAATATTTCCATAAGGATTGGCAGGATATTAAACCATTGATTGAAATTCTGCTTGATGGACTCAAATCAGGAGAATTAACGGGTTATGAGGAAGATAGCTGGAAGACCACTACTACTTATGCAGATGCTATAAAAAAGGGAGGAGCAGGATATGACACAATTTCTAAATATGACCCGGCAACGGGAGAAGTAATAGGAGATACTGCAGTGTTCAATGAATTTGACTTATCGGGAGTTAAAAGATATAGAGTAAAAGAAGATTGGTTCTTTGATACTGAAACTTCTACATTGCAGTGCCGGATTATAGGAATTGCACCACTATTTCATGATGAGCAGTTAGGAGATATTCCCTTGTTTTGGGCATACTACCCCACTCTTAGGAAGACCTTAGTAAAAGAAGATGTCTTTAATCCTCTGAATGATGTAAAACGAATGAGTTGGGATGATTTGTTTGAATCCAGGATGTTCAGCAGCTATATAGTAAAAGAATCCAATGTGTTTGACAGAAGAATTCAGGATTATATGACAGGAGGGATTGATGCTTTAATGGAGTCAGAAAAAATAAAGAATGATATCTTCAACTTTGAACATGACCTATGGTCATTCTAAGTAAAACAACAACAACAAATAAAACAAGGATCTGCTATGCAGCCACTGTTCTTTGCTGAGATTAAGTGTTTCTTGCACCTATGAACTGAAATACCGGCTGCCCCTGGGGTTAATGGATTCGAATAATTTTTCTATCTGAGGTAAATATTGCCTTTGGGAAACGCTGGTGCAAACTTTTTCTGACAATCTTTCGCTGGTACAATAAGAAATGTTGGAAAGACAATTTCCTTTTATCTCGTCAGATGAAGTATAACTATTACACATCAAAGTTTATTCTTCATATTAGCAGTTCGATATTCGTTGTTCATTCTTCATTCTTCAAATCATTAACCAATGATAAGTTTTATATACCTGATGAAATTTGAGCTGATTGTAACAGCTATCATTTTCATTTTGCTTTTCCTGAAAATAGGAAGTAATCTGAAAAATGATGCAATCCTGAATCTGGCGAATGTGCTACTGCTATTGAACTTCATTGCAGGTCTTTTTGCAAATGAAAGCGGAACACTCTTCGGTGATATGTTCCGGACTAATTCACTGATAGTGCTGGAGAAAAATATTCTTAACCTCGGCACACTCATCATTTCATTACAATCCTATTCATGGCTGAAAAGTCATAAGCATGTTCCTGAGTTTTACATTCTGCTGCTTTCTACTTTGCTCGGTATGTTCTTTATGATATCAAGCAATAATCTGCTGATGTTTTATCTCGGGCTGGAACTTTCCACCATTCCTTTAACAGCGCTGTCCAATTTTGATTTAGAAAAGAAGAAATCATCTGAAGCAGCAATGAAGTTTATTATCTCCGCCGCCTTTTCATCGGGTGTGATGCTGTTCGGTATTTCAATACTTTATGGCACAACCGGAACTATCAGCTTTGCAGAACTGTCACAGCATTTAGACGGAAGTCCGTTACAGTTATTTGCTTTCATCCTGTTTCTGGCAGGATTTGCATTTAAAATTTCAGTGGTGCCATTTCATCTGTGGACAGCGGATGTGTATGAAGGTTCTCCGGTAGCTGTAACATCTTATTTGTCTGTTATATCAAAAGGGGCAGTACTGTTTATCTTTATTTCCATTCTCTATACCGTTTTCAAACCGCTGGCAGAAGTGTGGTACAATATGCTCTTCCTGCTATCCGTACTCACCATGATTATCGGAAACCTGTTCGCCATCCGGCAAAATAACCTGAAACGGTTTCTTGCCTTTTCCTCTATTGCACAAGTGGGTTTTATTCTCGTGGGTATTTCAGGAAGTTCTCCTGCCGGATTGACTTCCATGATATACTTTGTGCTGATATACATCTTCTCTAATCTTGGAGCATTTGGCGTAGTGTCTTTCGTGAGCGCGCTCACCGGAAGAGAAGGTATCGAAGATTACAAAGGGTTTTACAAAACTAATCCCCTGCTCACCTGGATATTTACGATTTCTCTATTCTCGCTTGCCGGTATTCCGCCGACAGCGGGCTTCTTCGGAAAATTCTTTTTGATTATGGCGGGAGCTGGTAAAGGAAATTACCTGCTCATTACCATTGCCGCGCTGAATATGATTGTATCACTTTACTATTACCTGAAAGTGGTGAAGGCAATGTTTATGGATGCGAACGAAGACCCGATTGAAAAGCTGCAAGTAAACTTGCTTCCAAAGGTTTCTTTATTTATTTGTGTTGCGGGAATTTTTGTAATCGGATTCTGGAGTTGGATTTACGAATACATTTTTTCTTTGAGTCAATAATTTTTAGTTTTTAGTTTCTTGTTAAAATAAATACAAATAGGAATTCCTAACTGTAACAGAAAATAAGTTATGGCAATAAATAAAAATCACGAGTTCGGCGACTTAGATGGAGTAAAGTGCTCCATAGTAGAGAAAGATATTTCAACGGAACGGGTAGAGTTCCTGAAAAAAATTCTGGAATACAATAACTATACAGTAGTAGTGCTAAAAAGTCCACCGCCTAAAGCGGCTCCCGCAAAACCCGCCGTCCCTGCTGCTGAGGATTCAGCAAACAAGGAAGAGCCATCCACTCCTGCTCCGCCAACACCGGAAACTTTTACTTTAGGTGTTACAGATTTAATGTTTAATGCCATCAACGCCATTTTCGGCAGACAACTCCGTACTGCAACCGGACATATTGTAACACAGGCATACTGGTATCAGCGGGAAATGGAACCGAATGATGAAATACCCTACTATGAAAAAAAGGTTTAACTCATCTGTACTTAAAGAATCACCTGACTATCAGAACTTCTCAAACTTCTTATGAACCTCATTTTTTGTATCGTCCGTTATATTCAGGAAGTAAATCCCCTGTGACAACTGATTTACATTAAAGTTCAGCGTATTGATGCCATTATCAATTTGCATAGTTTGATAAAAGATTTCCTGGCCTAAGACATTCGTTATGGAAATAGTTATCTCTTGTTCGTGGTCCGATGTAAGTGAATAATTCAACACATCACTAACTGGATTTGGATACAATGCTGATACCTGTAATACACCTTTGCCAAATGTAACAGCCCTGATGGGAGAGTACGATTCACTTCCATCAAAGTCCATCTGCCTCAAGCGGTAGTAGCGAACTGAAGTTTTATTTAATTCTTCATCAATGAAACTGTAAGAATGTCCAATAGTTGAAGTTCCATTTCCTTTTACCTCTCCAATCTTTACAAAGGACAATGTTTCATCTCCATAAATTGTTTTTGCTACTTCGATTTCAAAATGATCGTTATTAACTTCCGTAGCGGTATTCCATTTCAATAAAACATCCTTCCCGTTATTACATTTTTCTACAGTGAAAGAAACTAATTCTATCGGCAGAAGAGTACCGGATTCTCCGATTCCGAACTCTGAGAAAGATGCAAGTCCCATTCTTAAAGCATAGCCGTCAGAGACAAGTCGTCCTGCTCCGTTGTTACCATTTATTGTGCCTCCTCCGGGTTTGAAATCAGCAAAGGTTAGTGAATTTGATGGTCTCTTTAAGATACCGAACATATTATCGTGTAATACGGGGGAATTAAAGCCATTAAAGTAAAGCCGGATATCATAAGTAGTCTGGTTGGTTGGCTGTGCATTCGGCTCAATCATCCAGGTTCCTTCGTTTCTAATGGAAGTATATGGCGTATGATATGGATTTGCCGGAAGCCCTGTTTCCCATGCATTAAGATATTGATTGTTGTTATTACCTCCGGTCTCAACAGGTCCGTCTTTAAAGTAAGCAGTAATAGAACTGATGCCTGTCAGGTAATTGCTCTTCACCGTTGCCAGCCTTCCTTTTGTAGCAGTGCCTACAGGGAAATCATAAGAGTTCTCTGTACTACTTGCAAAGCTGCGTGTGATGTTTCCTTTTATCCAGCTTACCGTGTAGTTAGTATTGCCACTTCCTGCGTGCACACTGTTGGAAGCAGAATTTGAAATTACCACAGACTTAGTACCGGTGACAACTACGCCTTTTGTTAAAGTAAGTGTCCCTGTTACAGTCAGATTGTTATTAAGTGTTACAGTATTGTCTGTATTTACATTCACATCAAATGCACTTATTCCATCAATAGACTGATTAGAACTGCCGGTAAGTTGAAGCAATCCTGCTGTATGTGTGTATGTGCCGTTAACAGTCAGGTTACCATATAAAGAAAGATTACCACCCAGCGTAATAGTCAGAGAATTGCCACTGTTTATAGTGAGATTTCTACAAACTGCATCGGCACTGATAACCGGCGAGTAAGGTGTGCCCGCTGGAATGACAACATCCTTTGTGGAAGTTGGAACAGCATCACACCAGTTGTTCGCATCATTCCAGTTATTGTTGCTTAATCCTACCCACATTCCGGGAGAAGCAATACTCACGGTAGGTGTTACAGCCATCTGAGCAGTACAACCGGTATTGGGAGAAACCATTGTTGCCAGTATATTGTAAGTGGTGTTACTGTTAATAGCTACCGTAGGAAGCAAAATGGTATTTGAATTTCCTGTTACAGCGCTGCCTATATTGAAATCGTCTGCATCATCCCGCAATTGGTAGCTCACACCTTGTTCAGAATTGAATACCTGAATACTCGTAGAGCCACCCTCACACACTACAGAGGCAACAGGTGTTACAGTTTTATCTGCCGGCAACGGATTAGCTGTTATCACTACCTCATTTGCAGCAGAGCATCCGGTGGCAGTAATAGTTTCTGTTAATGTGTAAGTTGTAGTAACAATGGGAGTAGCTGTTGGGTTAGATAATGTTGCATTATTTAAAGTAGCAGCCGGGCTCCAACTGTAAGTTCGTCCGTTAGCACTTGACGCACCGATGGTAGTACTTGATCCACTGCATACCGCATTATCGCTTCCGGCATTATCTAATGGAATCGGGTTTACTGTAATGGCAACAGGGTTTGTAGAAGAAGTACAGCCATAAGTATTGGTTGCAACAACAGTATAGGAAGTATTTGAGATAGGTGAAACGCCTGTGGGGTTTTGGCTGGAAGACGAAAATCCGGCGGGAGTTGAATTCCAGTTATAGGCATATGTAGTAGAGTTGCCTGTAACAGAGACATTATCAATCGCCCAGAAGAAATCGTTGGTTGCCTTATATCTGAACCGTATGTAAAATTTTGGTTTATTTATATACGCACTCAAATCAATTACCGAATTCTCAAAAATAGTTCCCGTTATTCCTATTACTGCTCCTTTTGTGGTAGTGTAAGTAGCCACCGTTGTCCATGAACTTCCGTTGAGAGACACTTCTACTCTGGCAGTATCCCCGCTATTATTGCTTCTGAAATACTGGAAAAAGTCAACGGCTAAAGAAGTATATCCCATTGTACTCATTTCGGGTGATTTCAATGTGGTAAGAGTAGTTCCGCCACCCTGAGCATGACTGTTGGAAAGATAAAACTGGCTATTGTCGTTGGAGGTAAACGTAGTGGGAGTGCCTGAAATGGTATATTGATAGCCATCACCTCTAAGAGTCCACTTGGCATTAGCTGGCGTACCTCCGGTAGAACTATTAGAAGTGGTCCAGTTGCCGGGTCCGCCATTGAAACCTTCCCGCAGTAAAGCTGACAGATATTGAGTGGAGGAGGATGACAAATCAATACTCTGCCCTTTACAAATTGTATCATCAGATGATGAAGCGGAAACCGAACCGGTAAATGAATAAGGATTAATATTGATAAATGCCGTATCCTGTACAGCCGGACAACCTGCTGCCGCCGCAATACTGTTCAGTACCATGTAGTTTCCGGGTGTAGAACCAAGTATATTGATTTGACCTGTACTGGGGCTAATGATGTTCAGTCCATAGGAAGAAGTAAATGTTCCTGCAACACCGCCGTTAACGAAAGTAGGGTATGGGTTACTTCCGCTTGCATTCTGACAAAGTGAATTTGTCCCATAATTAAATTCTGCCGATGGCAGCTGGGTAATAGTTACGCTGGAAGTTTTACTAGCGTTTCCGCTTCCACAGGTTGGTGTTATTGAATTAGTAACTGTATAAGTACCGGGAGTACTTGCGGCCAGGTCAATCTGACCGGTGCTTGTACTCACAAACACTAACCCTGAGGTGGAAGAAAATGTACCTGCAGCACCTCCACCGCTATAAGTGGGGAATGGATTAGAGGAGTTGTTGCAGTAAGGGGTGCCGGTATAACTGAAAGTTGCATTAGGAGCCGCCGAAATAACTACTGTAACAGGTTCAATATCTGAACAACTGCTTACTGTACTCTTAATATAGTAAGTGCCACTTGTAGCAACAGCATTGGGATTAGAAAGCGAATTTGTAGCCCCTGCATCTGTCCAGTAAGATAACGCACCTCCACCTGTACTTCCTGCAGTAACGCCTGCCGAAGTTAAATCTACTGTTCCTGAACAAGCGGCCTGATTCGTAATAACTAAAACCGGAGTCAGGTCAATAGTTACAGCAGGTATATTGGTCAGTTGTCTGCTGCAGAAGGTAGTAGAGTTGGTTGCCAATACATTAAAGGTGGTGTTTGCAGATAAATTACCTGTTGACAGAGTAATATCCGAACCATTACCCGAAACAGCGCTTCCAATATTACTGTCGTCCGCATCATTTCTTAGCTGATACTTTACTCCTGACTGAGAAGAAGCAACTTTAATAGTTGTCGCAGTTCCAGCACATAAGGAAGACGCGTTAGCTGTTACAGTTTTGTCAGAAGGAAGGGCGCCGATAGTTATAGTTGTTGAATTTGTTGCACTACATCCGTATCCGTTGGTAACTGTCAGGTAATAAATACCGTCCGATGCTGTAGTTGCGTTTGATATGGATGGATTCTGGTTGGAAGAAGTGAAAGAATTAGGACCCGTCCACGAATAAGTATAAGCAGGTTTTCCACCGGAAACATTTGCCGCCAGTTCGATATTATCTCCTTCACATACCAACGAGTTGAGTCCCGCCGGAGCAATGGAGAAAGTAATTGGAGCCAGCGTGCTGCACGAAATATCATCCAATCCAAAATCATTACCGCTTGCCATCGTCTGTAAGTCCACAATAGATAAAGTAGTAGAAGTTATCGGACCTGAATTCCATGTACCATAAAACCTTACCCAGTTAAACGGACCTGCATTGCTGGCAGCGCCCTGATTCAACATGGCTACTGTTCCAACCTGTTCGCCGTTTACTTTAAACTGTAATTGTGCATAAGGAGGTACTTGATTCAAGCTTATGGCAAAAGCAGAGAAATAATAATCAGTATATGGTTGCACTGTAATGTTTTGTGACCATACAATAGGATAGGAAGAAGATTTATCTCCGTTTACCATCATAAATTTTCCGGTACCTGGATTGGTATGATCGGTTCCGAAAAATAAATTATGATAAGCGTTTGCATTGGTGTTCACGGCAAAAAGACCTTCCGGGACCAATCCTGTTTGTCCGTCAGGTGACTGATGATTCGTGTACCCGCTCGTAAATGTAGGGCTGTTAGGATTAAAATTAGTAAAGCTGCCATCGGTAACCAATTCATTTGCTACTGTAACAGCATTTTCTCCTGTACAACCCAGGGCATCTGTAACAGTTACCGAATAAATTCCTGCAAGATCAACTGTAATGATGCGGGTAGTTTCGCCCGTATTCCATTGATAGGAATTAAATACACTGGAAGTTAATACTACATTCCCGTCTATTCCGCAATAGTCAGTACTGATAATAGGAGATGGAGGAGGATTAACCGTTACGGTTGCAGCCGTTGAATTAGCAGCCGGGCATACTCCGCTTTGAATGACTGCACGGAATTGTGTGGTGGTAACCAGATTAACTGCATTGTAAGAAGCAGTAGTATTTACAATATCACTCCAGGTACTACCATTGTCAATGGATGACTGCCATTTCAGAATACTGCCAGTATGACCCGATAGATTAAGTGTTTTGTTTGTATTATAACAAATAGTCGAAGTTCCGGAAACTGAACCACCCACGCTGGTCGGATTAACCGCCACTGTAGCCGTTATGCTTGACCCCTGGCAATTAGTGGTTGCCGGACCATAAGGAGTAATAGTAAAGGTAACATTAATAGATGATGAAGTAGAGTTGGATAATGTTCCGGTGATATCCGCTATGGAACCAGTGGCACTTACGGGAACTGTTCCGGTAATGCCTCCCGGCGTTGTTCTTGTCCAGTTAAAAGTAGTTCCTGTAACATTATTACTTGTTCCCAAAACAATGGGAGCAATAGAGTTTCCTGAGCAAACGGATTGGTTATTGTTCGATGCCGTTGCAACAGGTATAGGATTAACTGTTACCGTTGTAGCAGAAGTAGTAATGGAGCAGCCGTTGACATCTGTTACATTTATCGTATAGTTTCCGGAAGCATTTATTGTATTGCTGGAAGTGGTAACTCCTCCTGGTGACCATAGGTATGAAGCATAATAGCCAATAGGTGCTGTAGAAGGGTTTATCCACGAAGGAGAATTGACAAGAGAGGCGTTTTTTCCGTTTCCTGATGCATCTGTAAGCGTTGCTCCTGAACCTTCATCCATCTTGTAATAAGCAACAAGACCGGAAGAGTTGGTAGGGATGGTTTTATTCCATGCGCCTGTAATTTGTGTGTTAGTGCGTGCCACATTCCATATTCTCATTTCGTCCACTTGCCCGTTAAACCATGCGCCGCTGCCCAAATGTGTCCCATCATTTGAACCGACAGCCCAGTATTGTTTATTATTTGGGGCAGTACCGTTGATTGGCGGAGTTATCCTGGTGCCTGCTACGGCTGAAGATATTACTCCGTTAAGGAAGCCTACTACATTGGTGCCATTATAGCGAATTACAGCATGGTTCCATGTACCGAATGAAACGGTTCCAAGTGATACAGAGGTCAGATTCCACACTCTTGCTTTTACTTCTCCTGTGGATAATATTTCAATCCAGCTATCATGCCATCCGGAATTAGGGGTTGATTGTCCAAGTTCAGACAAAATTACACCGGCACCGTTTGCCTTAAACCACAATTCAATGGTAACTGTAGAAGTTGAAAAAGAAGAAGTAAGGTCAGGAGTGATGGCGTATTGATTAGTACCATTAAGCGAAAGTGCGGTTCCTATGGACGGATTTAATGTAACAGAGTTCCCCTGACAGAATGTAGTAACACCGCTCGCTGTAACAGTGGGAGAAGGAAGAGGGTTAACTGTAACAATTAGGGGGAAGGTACTTCCGGAAGGGCAGCTTCCTAAAGTGGGAGTAACGGTATAGGTAGCTGTAGCCGGGCTGGCAATCGTATTGGTCAGTGTTTGGCTGATGGAGGGTTGCCCTGTGTTTTCCGCACCGGAACCTGTTATTGAAGCCGCAGGATTAATGGTCGGAGCAGTCCATGTATAAGTAATTCCTACAGGCATTCCGGAAGGTGTTACAGTAAATGTATTGCCGCTACATATAGCAGTGGCTTGAGATGCAGCCGGCATAGTTTGTTCACCGGAAATGGTATAAAATGTGGAAGGAGAACTTTGATTATTATATTCTGTAGCGAGCCAATCAGCGCTTCTTACCGAATTGGAAATCCGCACCTCATCAATCGGTCCGTTGAAATACTCAATCGGATTGCTGCCGTTTATTAGCGCACCTATTGTAAACTGATCATTGGGTGAGGTGGGTGTGCTGCTGCCTCCGCTTGTTGCTGAATAGTGGGCACCATTTACATAAAAACTTGTTGTACCTGATGCTCTGACCATGGCTACATGATACCATGTATTTGCTGAAGGGAAAGTATAGGCGCTTGGAATCCACGCTACGCCCCCGTATTGCCCTACCAGTTTGCTTCCCATACTTCCTGTGCCATTTCCTATTCCTAAACCGAATCCATTGGATTTCTTTCCATTATATAAAAAGTAACCATTCTGTGACAATACATTGGGCTTTACCCACGCTTCAAGGGTAAAATTATCTGTAGCAGTCGTTATTCTGGAAGACATATTCAGATATCTTGCTCCATCTGAGTTCAGCGAGTTGTTTATTTTCCCTCCGGTTGATCGTGCTGTAAGATCCTGAACAATAGTTATTGAACTTGTTATGCCCACCGGATTAATGAGATGATTACTATTTGCAACAGAACTATTGTCGGAGTATATCACTTTTGATATGGTGCCGCCGGAATTACGGATATATATGTTATTTAAATAAGCTGTTTTAGTTGCGGTGCCATCAAATTCACAGGCAACATCATATTGCTGTATTGTCGTTCCTGCTAACGATGCCGGAATCGGAATTTCCCTATGGTACCATTGGTTTAAAGCATAAGCAGATACACTCCAAGCGGGATGTGAACTTATTCCATTTTGGTCTGTTGCACCCTTATCTCTTAAGGGACCTCCGGTAGTAGTGAAATCAAATGCAATTATATCGTTTGATGATGTCCAATATACATCGTAAATAAGTACATCTCCCGATTGAATGGTATAATCGCTCACTCCTGTCAAATCCTGATAGCAGTATGCGTTGCCAGCTGATTGCATATTAAATATCGCTTTCATTACATTGTCCTTCACAGTTCCGTTTACCGTTCCTGATTTGCTTTCCTTATACTCTCCTGCTGCGCCCGTTCCTGATTCATTAACATGGTACACACCGGCGTAGTTAGCATCCCAAACATTGGCTGCATCCTGTTGGTCTGAAGCGTTCGGGTTCCCATAGTACATATAGATGACTGTGTTTTGTGTAGAACTTACTACGGGCACCTTTACCCAGGCATTCAATGTTCCACCGGTATAATTTTCGCGTTGGTAAGGTATCTTGGTAATACCATCACTGGAAGTAAAGAGGATATCATTGCCATTAGAAAGAGCGTGTGACGATAATCCTGCATCAGAGGTCAAACTTACCAGAACAGGAAAATTTGATTGGTTAGTATTAGGAACTTTAGTATGGTCAATTGTAATTGCTTTACGATATATCCAGTTGGAGTTATACCATATCAGCGCAGGACTTACTGTAACAACATAACTAAAAACGGGTCCGGTACAGCCGCTTCCTGTGGGAGTAATAAGATAAGTTACAGCTACCGGAGCATTAGTGGTGTTCACTAAACTTTCTGTAATAGGATTGTTCGTTTGCCCGCTTACAGCCGCATTACTGATACCTGTAACAGCAGCACGGCTCCAGCTATAGGTAGCCAACATGGCGCTGGTAATCGTATAGTTCTGATCCTGTCCGCTGCATATTGTCCCCGTTGCTGCGCTGTTGATTATCGGCGCGGGGTTTATTGTAACAGTAAACGAATTACCGGCGCTTACACAACTATTTGCGTTAATCACTCTCAGTGTCCCATTATAGGTACCTGCTGTTACACCGGCAGCTATCGGTACTGAAACAGGGCTTGCAGGAAGAGCGGTAGAGCCCAAATCCTGTAACCCTGCCGCATGTGCTGCCGCATCCCATGTAATAGTGTAGTGGGTAGGCGAATTTGTGGTTGCACTGTATGCTAACGTTGAATTCTGCGAACCGACGCTGTAACAAACCGTTGCAGCGCTTCCCGAAGCGGTAATAGTTGGCAAGGGGTTTACTGTTACAGTAGTAGAAGTGGTATTGGTGCAGCCGTTATTATCGGTAATAGTAACACTATATGACCCCGACATAGCTGTTGTAACATTTGAAATACTCGGATTCTGTATAGATGATGTAAATCCATTAGGACCATTCCATGAATAGCTGACACCTGAACTGGCAGAAAGATTGAGTGTCTCACCCACACAAAGCGGACCGTTATTGGAAGCAGTAGGGGCTGCTGGTTGAGTAATGGTTACAGAGGTAGTTGCCTGCAATCCAATACCGCTTTCGGTAACGGTATAAGAATAGGTTCCTGCGGTTAACCCGGTAGCCGTAATCCCGGTTTGTGAGTTAGACCATTGGTAGGTATAAGGAGTTGTTCCTCCTGTAACATCAGCCATGGCGCTGCCGGTGGATTGTCCGTAACAAATTACATTGGTTTGAGAAGCTATTCCTGCAGCGAGGTTATTATTATTTGCTGAACCAACAGTTGCTACAGGTTCAGAAGCAGCATATTTACGAACTCTTACCCAATCTACTTTCGTTGATGTGCTGGCTGTTTCAGTAACAGCTATTCTGATGTACCGGATATTCGATGCTACTGTAGTAGTTCTTGTTACATCTACCTGCGACATAGAGGAATAGACATAGTTAGACCAGTTATAAGTTGACCCATCGGTGATTTGCCATCTTGTGAGATAATCTGTATTGGCTGTTACAGTTGCACCACTCCAGATACCGTTCCAGTAAATTTGTGCCGTACCATTAGTAAAATATCCGAAATCAAACCCGGTTGGACTCCATCCGGATAAAATAGTAGTCGCATAAAACCTATTCCTGCTATAAGCGCCTTCATTATGTTTTGCTTCAACATAGAAAGAGGTTGATGCAGGAGTAAAAGCCGAAGCCATATCAACAGTACCTCCATTTGTATTTGACAAGGTTACCCAACTGCCGGATACACCAATCGTCCCACCGGAAGTTATAGTTGACCAATTTCCTCCCAAACTTGAGCCTGGAAAATCATCAAAGAAATCAAATACGCCCGATCCGTTACTTACAGCTGATGCGCCCGAGTTTCCATAGAATAGATATAGAGCACTTGATCCGGAAACAGGCGCTTTTACCCAGATAATTGAGGTGCCGGAAGTATTCCATTTCTCTATCCAGTAATTGCAGGAGTTGTTATTGTTATCATAAAAGCGGAGGTCGCTGCCGTCAGCTTTCATATTTGTATATTGCCCGGCAGTTAGTGTTACCTTTACCTGGTAGTTTGCCACAGGTGTTGTGGGGCTTAAAGTTATTTTACGTACATATTGCCAACTGGCACCCGGTCCGATTGCTCCGGCAAAAACAGACGATGAATACAGCAATACGAATATAAAGGTGTAAATCTTATTCATTTAATTTTATTTTAATAAAAAGTAAATAAGGGTTTCGAAAGTAAGGCAACTGACTAGGAGTGTGGATTATTTTTCGACTAAACGATTACTTTATCTGTTTAAATAATAAGAATTATTGATGAACGGCGCATATGAAAAGGGAAGTTTATAATCTGACTTCATAACAGTAGGTGGATATATAGTATTTGATTTGAAACATACAATTGCATTTTTATGCTGTGGTTTTTACATCAAAAAATAGAAAAGGTTGCTTTTGAAACTTGAATTTTAGATATGTGTCAGCAGTATGATGCAATCAAAAAAATGTGTTACTAATATCACTTATCAAAAGATTATTATTATTCATCAGATATTTCTATTATTTAGTCGAAAATGATAATTTAATAGCGATACACAAATCTATATTCGCTTCCCCAAATAAAATAATCCTCTTAAAATTAACCCTTTTTACATGAAGAAGTTACTATTAACTATTTCACTGGTACTCAGTTTTGCAGTATTTCAGAAGCTACAAGCACAAACTTACGGACCACCTCTTTTCACTGAGGATTTTGGAACTGTTCCTGTTGGACAGAATGTAGATAAATACCGCGGAGATATAACAGGACGGGGAACCATAGGAAACCATTACTGGTTGTGGCCTACCACCTGTTCGGGAAGCGGGTGGATGACGGATAATACGAGAGAAACATCTGTAGCACTGGTTTTACCCGCTGGTGCTCAGGGAATCACAGAGTGGAGTTTTGTACAAGATTCCAAAGGAAGTGGAACGCCTTACAATGGCGGTAATCTGAATAATCCCGCAAATACATGGTGCTTAACAGGCAACACATGGACAGGACCTAATCCCGGTTCTTGTTCAGGTACTCTAATGAGGTGGTACCAGGTATGCGGAGTATGGAAACTTGGATATTGGGAAAGATACAGATTAAGAAAATCAGTACCGTGTGCGCAATGGCATAGTATGATGGATGATGGGGGATATGCTCTTTCGGCGAATCCGGCATATGTTCATACTAATGATGTTATAAACGCAGGTACTCCTGAAGGCGCCTGGAAAACCGGTCCTGACCATACTACCGGAGATGCGAACGGAATGATGTTGGTGGTAAATGCTGCGATGCAGCCGGGTATATTCTATAAGAGAGAGATTACGGGATTGTGCTATGGTGCCCAGTTTGAATATAAATCTTACTTTGCCAATATATTGAAGACAACTGCTTGCGACGGAGATGGTATTGATATTAATATTCGTTATGAGATATGGGATAAAGATCCGGGGAATGATGAATCCAATTCACTAATTCCGGTTGGCGGTACCGCCTGTAACGGGGCTAAGTTATTAGCAAAGACAAACACAGGAAACATAGATGAAACGGCGGGTAATTCATTAGTATGGACACCCACTTCCCTGATATTCACAGTTCCTCAAAATCAGGATAAAGTGTTTATTATTCTTCGTAATAACGGACCGGGTGGCTGTGGAAATGATTTGGCTATTGACGATATTACCTTCCGCCCATACATTCCTTTCACTATCGGGTATGATGTTTTTACGAATGGTTACTGTGCTTCAGGACAAATCAGTCTTAAAGGAAAGATTACTTCAGGCAGCGTTCCCGTGGGAGTTACTTATTATTATCAATGGCAGCAGGCACCTCACGGGACTTCAAATTGGGTAAATATTGGCAGTCCGGTAAATGATATTGCACTTTCTACCATTAGTTTGAATATAGCCGATATTGGCAATTATGATTACAGAATTATCTCAGCCGTTAGTGTTCAGAATTTCAATAACTCGAATTGCTATGTTGCTTCTACTACCTTCCAGGGTAATTCGATAGTAATACCAACCGGAACAATTGCTCCATCTGCACCGGATGTTTGCGGCAACGCTAATCATGATCCCCGTAATGTGAACTTTACGGTTACATATCAGGGTAATGTGTTCCCATGGACTTATTACTACCATATCAATTCAGGGGCAACACAATCTCAGACGGTTAATAGCCCCAATACTACCAGTACTAAAACCATCTCCATCACAGGTAATACCGTTGTAACACTTGATTCTATTTCCATTGCAGGATGTACAGTAAAAATTGATAAGAGTATTTTGATTAAATACTCGATTGGCGCTCCGCCCGCACCTATTCAGATTTTTGGTCCCAACCCGGCTTGTATTGGTACAACAGCAACTTTCAGCGTTCTGGAGATACCGGATGCTACCAATTACCAATGGACAGTATCAGGAGGCGGCTGGCAAATCATCTCCGGACAGGGAACCAATACAGTACAATTGTTGATTGGTTCTACACCGATTACTGTAACGATTACGACAACCAATGCATGCGGTACCAACACCTTTACCTCTCAACCATTTCAAACGACAAATCAAGCGCCTCCTCCTCCAACAACAATTACCACTCCTAATGGTTTTTGTATTCCATCAACAGGAGGAAGCACAGATATTCTTTTTCAGTGCTCACCTGTAGCAGGCGCCCAAAACTATATTTGGGAATGGGACGCTCCTGTAGTTTTAGGCACTCAACTGCCTGGAACAGGACAATTCTTACAAAGCATTGTATTATCAGTTCCCAATAATGCCTCTACATTTCATGTAAGAGTTAAAGCTCAAAACGGGTGTGGTAACAGCGCTGTTACAGATGTAGCATTTACTCCATCACCACTTTCCTGTTCGACAGTTAAAGTTACGGATGTAAAATGTAATGGAGAATCAAACGGCTCAGCCACAGTAACAGCGACAGGTGGCAACGGCGGTTATGCATACACATGGGATAACGGCGAAGCCACAGCTACAGCCACCGGACTGAATCCCGGCATCCATACAGTAACTGTAACTGACAGCAAAGGATGTTCAACTACTTGCGAGGTGACAATTGTTCAGCCCGATGCGTTAATCTGCACTGCAGCAAAAGATTCAGATGTAAAATGTAACGGAGAAAGCAACGGGTCAGCCACAGTAAATCCAGTAGGCGGCAACGGCGGCTATGTTTATACATGGGATAATGGCGAAGCAACAGCCACAGCCACCGGACTGAATGCCGATACTCATACGGTAACAGTAACGGATAGCAAAGGATGTTCAACTACCTGTGAGGTGACAATCGGTCAACCGACTGCTCTCACTTGTACAGCAGATAAGAACTCAGATGTAAAATGTAATGGTGAATCGAATGGTTCAGCCACAGTTACCCTAACAGGCGGCAACGGCGGTTACACTTACGCATGGGATAATAACGAAACTACAGCCACAGCCACGGGACTAAATGCCGACACTCATACAGTAACTGTAACTGACAGCAAAGGATGTTCAACTACCTGTGAGGTGACCATCGGTCAACCGACTGCTCTCACCTGTACAGCAGATAAGAACTCAGATGTAAGATGCAACGGCGAATCAAATGGTTCAGCTACAGTAAATCCAGTAGGCGGCAATGGTGGATATGCTTATACATGGGATAATGGCGAAGCAACAGCAACAGCAACCGGACTGAATGCGGGCACTCATT
The DNA here is from genome assembly GCA_964424455.1 of uncultured Bifidobacteriaceae bacterium. Classification (GTDB taxonomy): domain Bacteria; phylum Bacteroidota; class Bacteroidia; order Chitinophagales; family UBA10324; genus CAYRJA01. Next base: position 492 of record CAYRJA010000033.1, on the reverse strand, counting down.
CTGTAACAGTAACAGACAGCAAAGGATGTTCAACTACCTGCGAGGTGATGATTGACGAACCACAGGTATTAACTTGCACAGCAGATAAGGACTCAGATGTAAGATGCAACGGAGAATCAAACGGATCAGCCACTGTAACTCCAACAGGCGGCAACGGCGGTTATGCATATACATGGGATAACGGCGAAGCCACAGCTACAGCCACCGGACTGAATGCAGGAACACATTCCGTAACAGTAACCGACAGCAAAGGCTGTTCAACAACTTGTGAAGTATTAATCGGTCAGCCAGCAGCGCTTACTTGTACAGCAGATAAGAACTCGGATGTAAAATGTAATGGTGAATCGAATGGTTCAGCCACAGTTACCCCAACAGGCGGCAATGGTGGTTATGCTTACACATGGGATAACGGCGAAGCCACAGCTACAGCCACCGGCCTGAATGCAGGAACACATTCCGTAACAGTAACCGACAGCAAAGGATGTTCAACAA
>CAYRJA010000032.1:0-29832 GCA_964424455.1 uncultured Bifidobacteriaceae bacterium | reverse complement strand
ATGAATTTTACCTGTCTTCTTTTCAGACTATCTACGATTTATAATTGGTATAAATTTTGCTGTGCATTTAGAACGGAAAACAAATGAGGATGACGATACAAGAATTTGTGTTACAATTATCAGTAACTCATTCCTCCAAAATCCTGTGTGGCATAGATAAGATATGATCCCTCCTGTTTTACCCAGGGTATGATACCCACTCCGCAACCGAGATGTGTGAACTGTTGATTCATTAAATTAGCTTTGTGTCCTTTTGAATTCATCCAGTCTTCCACTAATTGTTTCCCCGCTTCGAGGTAAGTCATTTCTTCTGTTGAAAAGCAGGCAATATTCTCTCCGTAAGTTTTAAACCTGCAATTGAATTTCTTTATCCGCTTGTCCATCGTTTTGTATTGAAATTTGTACGGGTTATTATGGCTGAAAAATTTATTACTTGTCATTTCCTGTGTATGGAACTGTGTGGCATTTTTTAATTCAGCAGAAAAAGAAAATTGTTTCTTGTCCTTCTTTTCCCGCTGTTCATTAGAGGCATAAAAAACACAAGCCGAAAGCAAACTCAAGTCAGGATTATCAAAATCAATCTGTTGATTTACCTCCGGCAACTGATAAAATTCCTTCCATGAATACTGAGCGTAAGAAGAATCAGGAAATGCTGGTGTTAAGTAAACAGTAATTGAGAAAAGAAAAATGAATATCAATTTACTCATGCTGATAATAACGGATTGATAAAGCTTGTAGTATAACCCTTGCCGGCTAAATGTGCTGAAGATTATTTCTGATAAAAACAAGCTGCCCCAAATAATGGGGCAGCTTGTTAATTCCTATAAAGAGAATTTAGTTTTAAGCAACGATGATTCTGCTCTTATTTTTCTTCCTCTTTTTGTTTTTCTAATGTATCCGTAGCATTCTCGTCGAACTCTTCATTTCCCTGTTTGTAAATAATTTCTTTGCCGGGGATAGTACCAATCACTTTAAAGTCTGTGCGGCGGTTAAGTTGTCGTCCTTCGGGGTTGTCTTTGCCTTTAATTTCATTCGGTGCTATCGGATCCGTTTCTCCCATTCCCGTTGCAACCAACCTGTCTCCTTCAATACCTCTTCCCTTTAAATAATCCACCACACTTTGTGCGCGCGCCTGTGACAGTTTCTGGTTATAATCATCATTACCCTTGCTGTCGGTATGTGAGCGGATTTCAATTTTTAAACTTGGGTTGTCAACCAGCAACTGATAGAGTGAATCGAGTGATGCCTTCGATGAATCACGAAGGGTTGCTTTATCAAAATCGTAATAAATATTTTTGATAACAATCGGAGCAGCCTCTGGAATTTTTTTCAGGAATAAATCCACCTGCAAAGTGTCGTTATATTCATGTTTTACTACTGAGAATGAAGCTGCATTACTGAAGTAACCGGCTTTCTCCCCTTTCAACTCATAATCATGGGGCGCTTTAGTGTCCCAGAAATACATTTGTGCGGAGCTTGAAAGTTGTGGTGTGCCCCACATGGTATCACGGGTAACCATAATTACTTTAGCGCTGTCAATTTTTATCTTCGTGTCCACATCATATACAAAGCCCCGAACAGCAGAGTAATAAATACGCGGATATTCAAAACGGTAAATATCATCGCAGCAAGTTTCTGATTTCACAGAAATTGTACCCGGGCGATTTGATACAAAATAACCACTGTACTTATTGTCATCCAGCACATAGTACATATCATCACAACTTGAGTTAACCGGATATCCTATATTTTTTGCTACTTCCCATTTCTTCAATCCGCCTTTTGCACTGAAAATATCATAACCACCTATTCCAACTTGTCCATCAGAACTGAAATAAAGTACAGAATTCTTTACATCATAATACGGAGTGATTTCATTACCTGATGAATTGATTTTCTTTCCCAAATTAGTTGCCATAGAAAAAGAGCCATCTTTATTTCTGGTACAATACCAAATATCTGTTCCTCCCATACCCTGCGGACGATTGGATGTAAAGTATAATACTTCACCCTGTTTGGAAGTTCCGACTGTCGGCTGAGTATTGGTTGAATCAGGGTCATTTACTTCCTTTGGTAGTTTTACCGGATTGGACCACTTTCCTGTTTTACCCAGTTCTGTAATGTAAATATCACAGCGTATTTTCATGTTCGCATCTGTCTTGCAGCGGGTGAAATAGAAACGCTGTTTGTCAGGTGAGAAGGTGCCATTGCCATTATGAACATCATCTGCATTGATGGGCATGTCTTTATAAATCTGACCTTTCTCGAAAACTGAATCGTTTACTTTTTTGGCAGCATAGAACTGAGTGAACGATTGATTCTTCTTCATATCATCAAGGATAATAATTGTATCCGATTTTAGCGAAGCATATAGAAGCAAATCATCTCCAGCCGGAGTGGGCGACAGTTCAGTGTAAGGTGCATTTACTTTTGAATCTAAATGTTGAATTTTTACTTTATCAGGATGAGCGATTAAATCTATTGCAAGGTCGCAACCGGCTTGTTGGTTTTTGGCCATCTTTTTATATATCGAAGCCAACGGTCCCTTGATTGATTTCTCAAAAGCCATGAACGCATTTTTAGCATCCACATACTTACCATTGTATTTCATCATCAGCGCATAATAATATCCGGCAAGCGGATAAGCATCTGATTTTACATCGAGCAATGTTTTATACCATTTCTCTGCTTCTTTGTAATCACGCAGATAATATTCTGCTGAAGCAATTCTGTCTATCACATAGGCATTCTTATTTTCATTCTCATACACATTCTGATAATAGTTGATAGCATTGAAGTAGCTGCCTAACCCATATAAGTAATCAGCCATTTTCAAGCTTTGCTTGGGACTGACGTGTGCCGGTTTTTTATTCGATTGGGCAGAAGCTGTAACAGAGAAGATCAGAACTGCCATTAAGGTTTTCACTAAATATTTCATGTCTCTTATTGTATTAGATGTGTTTAATTTTTTAGAAGTTTATTTTAGAATCGAGGGCACCATTGAATAGGTTTGTCCAGAATTAATCCGCCCAAGCATCCGATGTATGATAAGGTGATTTCAAATCCGCCGTTTCCGTTTGAAGCTGCTTTTAAAGAAGAAGTATTAATGTCATAGCTTAAGCCCAGACGCACTTTTTTATATTCACCGCCTATCATGGCAATTACCGCATCATTCATACGATAGTACCCCCCCAAATAAACCGCTGCATCAGATGCAAGAAGGTTGTAACCAAGCGATGTTCCAATGTTTACTTCCACATCCTTTGATTGTCCCATGTACAAAACCATAGGGATTAAATTCAGTTTTTCATTCAAGCCGATTTTAGCTCCGGCATGAATCACACCGCGCGGACTGAGCTTATTATCACCATCGTTGTAAAAGGTTTCTTTGGGTGAAATCAGGTTAAATGCTGCAGCGCCAAGAAACACATTTACTTTCTCAGTGGGTTTGTATGCCCAAAGTCCGCCTAAGTTTACATTGAAGTAGGATAGTTTGTTGTTAATATTCTGTTCGCCATTGGGAAGCGATTGATTAAAATCCGTACCTGCCCACTGCTCTTCAAATGTCAGTTTGCTCAGGTCATATCTTTTCTGAACATACCCAAATTGCAAACCGATGGAAGCCGACATTTTTTTCTTTGCATCCAAATCACGCTGGTAAGCAACCGATCCCATGATGGTGAGATTGGATAATTGCCCATCACCGGCTTTGTCATTTAATATTAACAAACCTGCAGATCCTGTTCCTCTTTTTATCAGTCTGGGCGCTATACTATTCATGTCGAAAGAAATAGAGGGCGTGGTATAAGGTGTTGTAACACTTGCCCATTGATTCCGGTAACTGAGTGCAACACGGTAGTTGCAATCATTCACACCGGTAAGCGCTGGATTCAGCGTTAGCGGCGAAGCATAAAACTGAGAATAATGAATGTCTTGTGCGTAAGTAAAAACTGCTGATGTAAGTAATAAGCAAACTGTAATTATTTTTTTCATTGACTGAACTGATTATTTAATTAGTGTAACATTTCCTTTCACAATTATTGGGTTATTTTCTGCATCGGCGCCTTTTATTTCGTAAACATAAGCTCCCGTTGGTTCAAGCGCTCCGTTAAATCTTCCGTTCCAACCGATTCCTTCTGTTGCTGTTTCAAAAACCATTTCTCCCCATCGGTTAAACACCTTAAAAGATTCCAGCTTAAAATTACCTTGCGCAATATAGACAAAAATATCATTGTTGTTATTTCCATCAGGTGAAAATGCATTAGGCACAAATATTTTAATAGCATTAATAACTATTACAGGAACCGTTTTAGTAAACACACAGCCGTTATCCGTAGTTACTACTACTGTATAAGTAACACTCTCTGACGGGTTAACTAACGGAGAGGATATGTTTGTATGATTGATAAACTCATCCGGCAACCATTCATAAATAATTCCGCCGGAAGCAGATAGCTGAAAGCTTTCTCCGGTCTGAATAGTTTGCGGTGCAGAAACGGTAACAAGTGATTCGGAATACAAATTAACAACGGTTGAAAGCGTATCTGTACATCCGTCAGCATTTATAATGACAACAGTGTAAGTAGTTGGAGTCGTAGGAGAAGCCGTCAAAACAGCAGAAGTTGAATTAGTTAATCCTGTAGCAGGCGACCATAAATAGCTGACACCCCCTGAAGCCCATAAGTTTGCTGTTCCCTCCTTACAAATAGCAGTATCTCTGCTGACAACTCCTGTAAATTCAGGAAGAACAGTTATCACCAGAGAATCACTCTTCTGACAGCCAATGGTGTCACTCACCTCAACAGTATAAGTGGTTGTAACAGCAGGTCGGGCAACAGGATCAGAAATTCCTGGATTACTCAATCCGGTTGCAGGCAACCAATTATAAATTGTTCCTCCGGTTGCATTTAATGTTACAGAAGCGCCTTTACAAACCTTCACATCAAATCCTGCATCGGGAACAATATCAACTACTGTAACAGATACCGAATCTTTTGCCTTGCAATTTCCCATTGTAATATCTACAAAATACTTAGTAGAATTAGATGGTGTTACAGTAAGCACATTACAGGTGGAACAAGATAGGTTTTGTGCCGGACTCCATGTATAAGAGTATAAAGGATTATCTGTAACATGAAGTGTAACGGAATTGCCAACGCAGACTGCCGTATCGTTTGATACTTTTCTATTTATCTCATCTACAATATATAAGTAGGATGTATCCATAGGCATTCCTGTACAAAGAGAGTGGAGGATAATCAATACAGACTCGGCGCCTTCCGTTATATTATCCTGTAACGGGTGAATGATAACAGAAGCCAATGTATCGCCCGGCTGAAATACCACACTGTCTGCAACAAAGGAATAATCTGTACCATTTATTGCTGTTCCTGCAAGTGTAAAATGATTAACTACACGGCTGACTGCCGGCTGATTCAGTTTAAAAAATATTTTTGCATCCAGACATCCTTCCACCGCTGCCGGGGCTGTTACAGTAGAGTCTGTATAAGCGGATTGCGGAGTAATTACAACTCCTTTGCTTCTTAAACTTCCTGCCCGGATCATCACTGCAGAATCATAATTAGGATCTGCCACATCAGCAATGGCAAGTTTCAGATGATAGGTTTTGCAGAGTTGTACAAATTGTTTTGCCTGCAAAACAGTTGTAAACCCATCGTACCCGAAAGTGGTTGCATTTGTACTAAGCGGACAGGAGTAGCCGGATGAACAAATATTGCTTTTCGGATCATTACATAAATAATAGGGGGAATTATTTTGACAATTAACAGTATTAATTGTAACAGGAATAGTTGTGTTGGGAATGAGCGCAATATTCGGTTCTCCTGTAATACCAGGACCACTGATAAAAAAAGCGAAAATATCGTTGTAGTTGGAGTTGGCAAATTCGGGATATTCGTCAGAAGCAAATACATATTCAAACACTAAAGTATCGGCAGATGATTGCACATCAAATTCAAGAACACATGCATTTTGTGTTAAGAAAGTAGAGGAGGGATTTATTACTCTGAGATATTTATTCAATGTAGTATCACCGTCTCCGCTATTGTTATAACCGGTAGATGAGCTTAGGTTAGGACCCAACAGTGAAATAATATTTCCGGTAGTAAGAATAATGCCGCTATCTAATCCTATATTTGATTTCACACCGTTAAAAAATCCTGCTGCATTTTGCGGACAATTCAATGAAGCATTCGTAATTGTAACACCTGATCCGGTCAGGTATTGTGCAAACATGGCAGCAGAGTCAGAGGGTATAACAGATACCTGCGCCTTAACAAAAAAAGGTGTCAGAAAAAGTACCGCTGATAAAAGCATCCGTCGAATCTTCCCCTTATGAACTGATATTCCTAAGTTATTTGCTTTCGAAAAAATAGATTCAGATATCATCACCGGCTTTTATCATAAGTTTTTTTCAGGTTTAAAATTACAACCATACCACAATTAAATCGAATCTAATACGCATACTTCATCACAGGAATTATCTCAGCAAAGTAACATTCCCCTGCATGGTAATCACTTTATTGCTGTTATCCGTATATCCGGAAAGCACATAAATATAGACTCCTGCATCAGCATCTTTTCCGTTGTATCTTCCATCCCATCCGTCAGTTGAACTGGTAGTGTGAAACACCGTTTGCCCCCACCGATTATAAATGAAAAAATCACTGATAATAAATCCGCAAGTTTGTTTTAGCCGGAAAATCTCATTGTGTCCATCGCCGTTGGGTGAAAATGCGGCAGGTAATTTAGCATCACCCTTCAGCACATTCACCAGAACTTCTGCTGATTCCATACATCCTTCATTGGAAGCCACAAATGTATAAGTCGTAGCATCGGCAGGGTTGACAAACGGAGCTATTTGTGTAGTGTCTTTTATTCCCTGTTGCATTTTCCAGTAATGGGAAGTGAAATCAGAAACCACCGGACTCAGTTGGACCGGCTGTCCGCAAATAATATCCACTTCGCTTTCTAATTGAATAGTCGGAAAGGGAACGATACGGACTTTCACAGAATCCTCGCTGTAACAGTCGGGAAAATTGTAAACCTTCACAAAATAGGTTGAAGAATGTCCGGGTGTTGCCACAGGATCTGAAATATCTGTTCTGCTTAACCCATTCGCCGGCGACCATTGATAACTCTCTCCTTCTGTTACATTGAGTTTTACAGATTGTCCGCTGCATAAACTTGTATCTCCAGAAACGGAGATGACGGGCTTTTGCTTAATAAATACTGTAACAGAATCCTTTAATGTGCCACAGGCGCGTTCACCGGTAACAAAATATTTTGTTGTAACAGTTGGAGAAGCAACAGGGCTTGACGATGTATTACTGCTTAGATACCCTGTAGGACTCCACGAGTAACTGTCAGCGATGTTGGCATGAAGATACGCTGCGTGCCCTTCGCAAATAGTTGTATCATTTCCGGCTGTAAACATGGGTAAATCCAAAACCGAAATCACTACAGAATCCTTGCTTTGACATCCCTTGTTATTAAGCACAATGGTAAAGGTGGTAGTAACCGAAGGAGTAGCATACGGTTGCTGACAGTCTGTACAGCTTAGTCCGGCAGCGGGCGACCAGTTATAAGTACCACCAAGGGCAACCGGTGCAACCGCAATGGTATCTCCATATCCTTTGCAAATAATCACATCTGGGCTGGTGGCAATAAAAGGTTTAGAAACAACCTTTACAATTATTTCATCACTGACAGAACCACACAAGGTGTTGGTTACAGTGTAAGTGGTTGACATGGCAGGAGAACAAACCGGGTTGGAACAATTCGTACAACTTAATCCGTTAGCAGGATACCAGTGATAATCTCCATTCCCCACTGCCGCTAAAAAAACCGAACTGTTCTGGCAAACATTTACATCCGGACATGCAAAAATTTCCGGAGAGCTGATTACTGAAATCACTACAGAATCTTTTGCAGAACATCCTGCATTTACCGCCGACAGATAATAGGTAATAGAATTAGCCGGCGATGCTGTTACAGTTGCGCAATCGGTACAATTTAATCCATCAGCAGGCGACCATGAATAATCACTTCCTCCTTTAACAGTAAGCTGCACGGATGTGCCGCTGCATATAATAGTATCGTGTGTTACAATATTAACTCCATTTGAATAAGGATCAGGGCACTGTGCTTTTCCTTCAGTGCTGAATATAATGACTCCGGTGAATACGAGTATTACTTTATATATGACCCTTTTCAACTATTAAAAAAATTTCCGAAAGTTGAATCAGTTTTTTCATACTACCAAAAGAAGTTATTATAGAAATTTATTGCCTGTCAAATGAAATTGAGATTAATGAAGGACTGAAATATAAAGTCATATTCTTTTGCTTTGTTATAATACTTAAGATGTACTCGAAATACAGTCCGTCAAGTGAAAAGTTTTAGAATATTCAATAATATTGTCACTTGTAAAAGCAACAATTTATATTGATGGATAAGCTCTCTGAAAATATTGCCTATGTAAGCGAAACGGTCAGGGCTATCTATGACAAACGCTATTCGGCATTTAGCTTTTTGCCCGGGTTTGCAAATGAAAAAAAAAGACTTACTAAAATCTTTAAAAATATTTTTAATAAATATAATATTCATCCTTCATCGCTGAACTCCTATCTCGACTTAGGATGCGGATTTGGATTAAAGACATACATCCTTTCCGGTTTTTTCAAACAATCAAAGGGAATTGATTTTTCTTCAAAAGCGATTCAGGTGGCTTTACTGCTGAATGACAAAGAGAATCTTCAATTTGAAACAGGTGATATTCATCAAGCGGTTTCCGGTAACAAAGCAGATATTGTAACAGCGCTTGGACTATCCGTACTTAATATTTCGGATACAAAAAAATATGCAGAGGAAATCTTATCTATCAATAAGAATCATGTTTGCCCGGATGGTGTTCTAATTGTTCATTCGTTTACTGATTTTTCAGGAACAGCTCCGAGCGGATGGTACAATCATACACGAAAGGATTTAAAAAATATTTTAAACTCTCTCTATGCTAATCACCTGTCTGTTCAGATTTACTTTCAGCATAGAAGCTTTCGTAATTATTTTGGCTTTGGAACAGAAAATATGCTTATGGAATTTTACAAGCTGATTCGTGTTCGTAAGAAAGACTACTATTTAATCATCAGAGCAAAGTGAGCAAACGGGAGATTTCATTTTTCACCAAGGCGAATGTTCGTCACAAGCAACCGGAAGTTCTTGATTGGTGCAGGAATAAAAAAGTATTGGATGTGGGTTGCATCGGACAGGATAAACCTGCAGGAAGCAATGATTGGCTGCATGGAGTAATAAAAGGTGTTACAGCAGAACTTACCGGAGTGGATATAAACAAAGACAAAATCCCATACCTGAATCAACAGGGATTTAACATTCTTACTCCTGAAATGCTGGAGCAATCCGGAAAGAAATTTGACATCGTACTGATGGCAGATGTAATTGAACATGTAGATGATGTGGCGGCGTTTCTGAAATATTATATGCAATATGTTGATGATGGAGGAAAACTGATTATCACTACACCTAACCCATTCAGTATTCGTCAAACTATTTCAATTCTTTTGTATTGTCAGCCGGGAATAAACCCCGAGCATACCGCCGGCTTAGATCCTATTACGCTGAGTGAAGTTTTTTCACGACTGAATCTTACCGTAAATTATTTCTGCTGGCTGCATGAATATTCTGCACCTGCCAAATTCCGCTATAGAATCCTATATCCTGTTTTCCGTCTGATATACAGTATGAGAAAATATTTTGCACCGAATTTTTTATTTGTGGTTAGCAGATGAAAAAAAAAAACGGAATATTTACTTCGCTGACCATGTCGCCTCCTCATCCGAGGATTGTAATGGAGAAGGAGTTGCTGGAGAAGAATGGTTTTGAAACTGAAATTGTATTTTCAAAATCAAAAAAAAATGAACTGGGACTGATTAGTAAATTGCTTTACTATTTAACTTTTACTTATTTCCGGTGGGATTTAATCCGCATTTATAAAAAACGGATTGTTGATTTTGAAACAGTGATTATTTATGACTTGTCGCTACTTCCGCTTGCTCGGTTTGCAAAGCGGAAAGGGAGGAAAGTGGTGTATGAAACCATAGACAACAATGTACATCTTGTCTTCTACGAACTGCAAAAGAGATTCTCCGTCTTTGCATTGCTAAAACCACCTGTTACAGCAACAATCCAATGGGTAGAAAACCGATTGACAAAAAAATATACCAATAAAATTATTGTCAATTCAGATGCTTTAGCTAAGGGATTTCCAAAAGAGAAAACGCTTATTAACTTTTATTCATCTCCGTTTGAAAGTGTAACACTTGATAAAGATGCAGACCAACCCGCATTCCTCTATCTTGGAATTTTTTCTCCTGAAAAAGGGGCAGCAGAAATGATGGAGTTGAGCAGGAAATATGCTGTTCCGTTTTATGTGTTTGGTGAAATAAGAAATATTTCAGAAAGAGAAATCAAATCAACTGCCATTATTCACCATCCAAGAATGGGAGCAGAAGAACTGATTCAGCAGATAAAGTCTATTTCAAAAACATATCGCTTAATCGGAATTAGTTTGGTAAAGCCGGTAAATAAAAGTTATGCCACACAGGAAGCTAATAAAGAAATGGATTACCTCGCATTGGGTATTCCTTTTATCGGAAATCACCGGGGTGTTACAAAAAGTAAAATTGATGCAGGCTGTGGTGTTCTCTTTGACGATGACAATGGAATCCGGCAACTGTTAAACAATAAAGTGTTTTATCAATCTATATCTCTGAGTGCTTTGCAATATTATATAGCCAACTATTCTAAAGAGAAGTTTGAAAGGATTTTACTTACTGCCGTTGGTCAGAATATTGGGTAATGACTTCGTTGGTGCGAATGCACTTTAAATTGCTTTCATAGAAAAAACTGAGCAGCTTTTTGTACTCCTCTAAATATCCTTTGTATTTGTAATTAGTAAAAAAAGTATTATGCCAAAGAACAGAGAGTACACAATCTGTTTTATTCTTCTCTATAAAACGGATGATTGATTCGGCAGTTTTATTTACCGGCAGCTTCATGTAGCGATGGAAAGTTCCGTCCATGATATTCAGTGGAACTTCTACAAATGAATATTCCTTTTGCTCTTTCATGTTAAAAGGACTGAACGGCAAACCATAGCTGTTCCGAAAGCCAAAACTTTCTGCAAAACCAAGACTTGCATCTAATTTCAATCCTGATTTCTCAATTTCGTCGTATCCATCAGGTAATGAAAACCGTAGGTAATGAAACCGGTTCCCTGTTACTGTAACACCTAATTTACCAAGCTCTGTCCGGAAAGAATCGGGAGAAATACTTTTATGCAATCCATTCTCCCATCCTCTCTCTTCTATGGATTTAATTATACCCTGGATAGATCGACTGCGAATATTGTAATCTGAATTGGTCATTCGTTCATTCACCTTGCCTTTATTCACTAACCAGAAGAAAGTGGATTTGGCATCGTACTCGCTTTCTATTTTCATAATCTTGTCCATATTCAACCAGTCAGGACGGCTGATGACAGCATTAAGAGCTAACTGAAAAAATACAGGAGTGTTGAATCTCTTCAGTACATAAGCGCCATCCTGTAACAGCGCTCCGTGAACTGTGTCTATATCATGCGACAGGAAAATTTTTGTTGGTCTGTCTTTTTTCTTCAGAGAAGAAAGTTTAGGATGTTCATTTTTCAACTTATCAAAATACTGCTGAACCAGATTTTCTGTAACATTTTCAAACTGAAATTGATAAGAAGCGGAATAAGGGAACCGCCCGATTTCGTCTTTCTCATTCGCCTCATACTCCTGCAAACAGTTGATCATGTAAAATGCAGTAGCAAGATAGTCCGGCAACCCATCAGCAGAGCGGACAATACAATCCTTGATAAAGTATTTTCTGTAACCATATTCCTGATTAAAGAGTTGCACATAAAACTCCTTTGCTATTTTAATATCTGAATTCGTTCCCTCACTGATAATAAAATCTGCCTCCGCGCTGCTGTCAACATAAACGCTTTCTATTTGCTGATTGAATGTAAACACATTCCAGATGTATTGAAGGGGTCTGAAATAGGCGAGTGTTTTATCAATGAAAACTTTCATTCTGTACTTAATGGTATTATTGAGCGCTTCTGTTAATTGCTTCCATCCCCGCATAGTCTTCCGCTGGGGACTTTGCGGAAACAAAATCATAATTTATGCAGCACAACTTTCGCAAAATTTAATTCCTTATGATTTGATTTAATACTGTTACAAGTTGTCCGGTCAGATTCCTCCGCGAATATATTTCAAGTTTCTTCCGTCTCATCCTATTCATCAGTCAACACCTACAAACTTTTCAAAATTTTCATTAGTTACAATATCCGCTTGAGTTCCCGGATATGCTCTTAAAAAATTCTGTGGAATATTTTTTGCACCTTTTGCTTTCCACTTAAACTCATAAGCATAAAGTTTACCATTGCGCTCTTCCACATAATCAATTTCCTGCTGTGAATGGGTGCGCCAGAAATAACTATTGGCAATCCATCCCTCGTTATGAAGATATTTTTTTCGCTCTGTAAAAAGAAAATTCTCCCACATAGCGCCTTTATCCTTCCGCAATTCAAGCGGATTGAACTGATTGATCACAGCGTTACGCAACCCGTTATCGTAGAAATAAATCTTCCTGCTTTTCTTCAGTTCATTTCTCAGATTTCGGCTGAGTGAACTTACGCGGTATATGACAAATGCCTTTTCGAGCAGTGTAACATATTTCTCCACCGTTTCATTATCCAGTCCGGTAGTTTGCCCTAACTCATGAAACGATACTTCGCTGCCCACCTGCAACGCTAACGCCTGAACCAATTTTTCAAGCCGGTCGGGTTTTTGAATCTTTTCCCATGTAAGAATATCTTTATACAGATAGCTATCTGCCAACTGATTCAATCGTATTTTCTCATCACCCATATTATTTACTACTTCAGGGTAATAGCCATAAATCATTCTTTGTTCCAACAATCTCTTCTCGTTTTGTGAACCATGCTCATTTGCCATTTCTGCGAATGAAAAAGGTAGCAGAAAAAACTCCCACTTTCTACCCGTAAGTGGTTCGTTAATCCGGTTTGATAATTCAAACGATGATGAACCGGTAGCAATTACTTTTACTTTTGGAATATTGTCAGTAATCAGCTTAATACACAAACCGATATTTTCTATCCTCTGTGCCTCATCAATTACTACAATGTTATTTTTCCCTATAATATTCTTCAGTTTTGTGGAAGTAGGTTTTGATAGTATTGTGCGCACATCCGTTTCATCACCATTCAACCATAGGAATTTTTTATTTGACTCCTCTACTATGCTACGAATGAGCGTTGTCTTTCCCGCTTGACGAGGTCCCAAAAGGATAATCGCCTTATTATCATTCATTCGCTTTTTAATGAGTACTGTAATTTTTCGCTTTATCATTGATTATTGCGATTACTTTCGCAAATATACTATTAAATTTGCGATTGCTTTCGCAAATTTTAACCTTTCATAATCTTATTTAATACGGCTGCAAGTTGCCCGGTCAGATTTTTCCGCGAGTATTTTTCATATCCCCTACTCTCTACTTTCAAGGTTCCATTCTTGTACTGAGTATAAAAATTTAACAGATGCTTTTTCAGCGATGGTACATCCGTATAATCGTTTACCACTCCTGCTTTACATTCCAAAAGGATTTTTGCCGCATCGCCATTATACGGACCAATGCAAAGTATCGGTCGTTGCGAAGCAAGATATTCAAACATTTTTCCTGTTACAATTCCCTTGGAAGTGGGTGTGTTATTCACCATCAGCAGAAGCAGTTGTGCTTCCTGTTGTTTGCGGATAACTTCATCATGCGGCAGATAATCAATAATAGTCAGGAAAGGGTTCAGCCCTTCTGCGGCGATGTTCTCTCTCGCATTCACATCTACTTTTCCTATGAGTTTTATTTCAAGGTCGCCGGCAAATTCTTTGTTCTCTTTTACTAATTCCGACAATGCTTTCCACAACACCACCGGGTTCCGCGCTTTTACCATTGTCCCGATGTGGACGATGGAAAATTTCTTGTCCATCGTTTTACTTCCGGTGTCTTGTACTTGCAGATCGTCTTCATCATATCCGTTCATAATGACTTCAATCTGCCGGTCAACTGTTTTTTTAAATTCATCTTTCATGGTTTCACCGATAACTGTAACAGCATCCGCCTGCTGTAACACTTCCTTTTCCTGCCTGTGATGTTTCTTATCTGCCCATTGTGTCAGCATCAGTTCGTGGTAGAAATCTATTTGTGTCCATGGATCACGGAAGTCGGCAAGCCATGGTGTTTGTAATTCTCTATGAAGATGATAAGCAATACGGTGCGCACTGTGCGGCGGTCCGGTACTGATAATCGCATCTGTTTTATTTTCTTTGAGATATTTCTTCAGATACTTCACAGATGGTTTTATCCAAAACATCCGGGCATCGGGTATAAAAAAATTCCCTCTGAGCCAGATAGAAAACTTCTCCGTAAACTTTGGTTTTTTCTTCTCGGTAAAAAATGCAGGATTCATCCGTTCACTTTGTTTCTGTCCGACAAATCTTTTATAGAAAGAATACGGCTCCCAAATCGGTTGACGAATAACCGTTAAATTTTCAGGAACATCTTTCTCTAATGAATGATCAATCACCGGATACTCTCCATTCTCTACCGTATAAATCACCGGCTCCCAGCCAAACTCACGAAGATATTTGGTGAACTTAAGAAAGCGCTGCACTCCGCTGCCGCCACTCGGAACCCAGTAATAGGTGATGATTAATACCCGCTTCATTATTTGTGCTGCCAAAATAATGGAAAATAATCTTGGTGTTTCTTCCGAACAATGTTTCCAGCTAACTGTTTAAATATTAGAAGAAAATATCGCCGAAGATTCATCAACTATTGCAATCAAATCATTCTGCTTGTTAATCTATCGCTTTAATCTCTTTGAAGTTGCCGATAATATCCGACTGTACCGAAAGATGAGTTTACAATCCGGGGAGGATGTTGCCACAAAAGAAAAATGATAATAAAAAAAAACAAACTTACCTTTGACCTTTACCTATCATAAAGATGGGGTTCAGCATACACAGCATATAGATTAATGCTTTTTAATTCAATAGACTTTGCAATATTCCTTCCAATAGTATTTATACTTTATTGGTTTGTAGCAGCTAAGAATCTTAAACTCCAAAATAATTTATTATTTGTTGCAAGCTACTTTTTTTATGCTTGTTGGGACTGGCGTTTTATGTTCTTGCTCATGTTTTCCACTTTATTAGATTATTACACCGGATTAAAAATGCAAGCTGCTGAAAATAAAAAAGGAAAACAATTTTGGTTTTGGTTAAGTGTTATTGTAAATCTCGGATTTCTGGGGGTTTTTAAATACTACAACTTTTTTGCAGAATCCTTTGCCGAATCAGTTTCACATATAGGTTGGCAGGTCAGCCCCTTAATGATACAGGTGATTTTACCCGTAGGAATTTCATTTTATACTTTTCATGGATTATCCTATGTAATTGACATTTACAACAGCAAAATAAAAGCAGAAAGAAATTTCGTGGACTATGCTGTATTTGTAAGCTTCTTCCCATTGTTGGTTGCAGGACCTATTGAAAGAGCAACACATTTACTTCCTCAAATAAAAAAAGCAAGAACTTTTGATTACGCAAAGGCAGTGGACGGTTTAAGGCAGATACTTTGGGGATTATTTAAGAAAATTGTAATAGCAGATAAATGTGCAGAATTCGCCAATCAGATTTTCAATAATTCTGCGGACATGAGTGGCAGCACATTGGTATTAGGAGCCATATTCTTTACTTTCCAGATTTATTGCGATTTCTCAGGATACTCCGACATCGCTTTAGGAACTGCACGGTTGTTAGGAATTGAATTACTACGAAATTTCGCATTTCCTTATTTCTCAAGAGACATCGCAGAATTTTGGAGGCGTTGGCATATTTCGCTCTCATCGTGGTTTAAAGATTATTTATATATCCCGCTTGGAGGCAGCAAAGGTGGAAACTGGATGCGTATTCGCAATACCTTCATCATTTTTGTTGTAAGTGGTTTTTGGCATGGAGCCAACTGGACATTTCTTGCTTGGGGATTTTTGAATGCATTGTTTATTATGCCTTCCATCATTATGAAAACCAATCGTAACAATTTGGAAATAGTTGCTAAAGGAAGATTGTTGCCAACACTAAAAGAACTGTTTCAAATAGTTGTAACTTTTGGTTTAGCTGTCTTTGCCTGGATATTTTTCAGGGCGGAGAACATCAGCCATGCATTTAGTTTTATATCCGGTATATTTTCTTCATCTCTGTTTTCAATCCCCGAAATTAAACCAATCAGTTTATTTTTTATACTAATAGTATTTGTTCTGATTGAATGGTTAGGCAGAGAAGGTCAATATGCAATTTCGCAAATCAACTTGGTTGAAAATAAAATACTCAGATGGAGTATTTACATAGTCATTTGTGTATCCATATTCCTGTTTCAAGGCAAACAACAAGAATTTATTTATTTTCAGTTCTGATTATGCAACAATTCATTAAGCTCTTTATACTCTTTATATTTATTCTCACAACATTAATGGTTGTATCTATTCAAGGGTTAGAGTTGATAGTTGATAAAGAATCGGATTTCAAATTAGATTCAAATCCGAAGTATTTAGTGTTAGGACATTCTCATCCTGCATGTGCCTTTAATGACTCCATAATTAAAAACCTCAAAAATCTATCATATCCAAGAGAATCATATTTTTATACATATTTTAAAACCCAAAAAACTCTTGAGCAAAATCCCTCCATTGAGGTTGTTTTTATTGAGTTTACTAATAATCAGATTGATAGTACAATGAATGATTGGATTTGGGGAGATGAAAATATAGGTTTTTTTTACTCAACCTATTCACCATTTATGGGCATCTCTGATAAAATGCTTTTGGCAGAAAATAATATTTCGGGATATTATAACGCAGTATCCCTTTCATTCAAACACAACCTTCTCAGGTTAATAAAACGGGACTTTTTATATAGAAGAGAAATTGGAGGTTACTGGTACCTTAACAAAAACGAAACAGATTCTTTGGCCGGCTTAATTAAAGAAAATAACTTCCCTATACATAAAAATGAAATATCTCAAACTAACCTAAATTGGCTATCGAAATTAATTAAGTATTGTAAAGAAAAACACAAAAGGGTAATCCTGATTAGAAGCCCTCAACATGAAAAATATTCAGAATTTCCGAATGAAACTATTTATCAGGAAATCAGAAAAAAAGATTTTTCATCAACGGAGTATCTCGATTTTTCAAAATTCCCCTTACCTAATTCTGAATTTGGAGATTTGGATCACCTGAATTACAAAGGGGCAATAATTTTTTCAAATTGGTTTGCTCACCTATTAAGTGAAAATATTTTAGAGAAAGATAATAAGCAAGCATTTATAGATGAGGAAATAAATGCACGGAGGCATAACAACTAAGGGATCCTTTTGCTAACGGGCAAAATTGAACCCTTTGTTAAATCTTAAATATAATTTATTTCTGCCAGACTTACTTCAGTATCAACTTGCTCTCCCAGACATCCGTATCATTTTTTATTCTTACTAAGTAAATACCCGGAGGATAATTTAAAGTAATTGTGGCTTCTCTGGTTATTGGCTGATTGAAGATTTGCTGCCCGACGAGGTTATAGATTTCACAGGAAGCTTGCTGTAACAGAGAACTCAATTTAATATGAAATACTCCATCGGAAGGATTAGGGAATATATCCGGTTGGTTATTCTTCGCTGTAAAATTTTCGACATCTGTATTGGTTCCTGCTCCTATGTTACATATAGCGATTGAGATGGCTGCTATTTTCGGATGAGAGCAATAAGTATGAGTAGTACTTGCCTGCATTACTTCATCACCGCAGGTTAAATTATGGTTGTTTAATTCTCGTTTGGCTGTTCCTTTGTTGACAGATTGATGCATTATATCGGTAGTATCTCTTACATGTCCCAACTGCTGACCATGTCCCAGTTCATGCAGGGCAACTGTTTCAAAGTCATATTTGTTGGCGCCGGGTACAGCAGTTGTGAAATTCCAGTTTGCTTTTGCGCTGAATATGATATCCAGTTCTGATACATACCATGTGTCGCCGCAGTTTTTATTCATAGAAGAACACTGCCCTAAAACCCCTGTAGCAAGCGTATCAGAAGAATCAAAAGTTACCACATTAACATTGTCCCATGCCTTTGTTGAAATAGGAGTAGTATTATCTTTATCCAACTGCCAGTTTACTAAAGTTCCACAACGCCATGTGCTTAAAGCGCGCTCGAAAGCAGGTTTGGCATCAGCATTAAACTGATTATTGTAAATCCATTTATATCCTGAATTATCTTTTCCAATAAAGTTTACCTGAAACGAACCGGTTGTAAGATTAACATTTGAACGAGCATAGGTAACTTTTAAGTCGGAAGAACTAACAACAGGAACACCGGAGATAATAACTCTTATTGGTCCTGTGCCGGCAAAGTCTGCTACATACAATTTAATCTCTGTATCACTCCATGAAATATACTCTGTACTGTATGCCGTAGAATAAGCGCTTTTGTAATTAGCATCCATAAACGCAACACTGTTATCACCTCTTGATGCACCAAAGCCGCTTCCGGTAATAGTAAGTATTGAGTTAGTGCCGGCAGATAAAGTACTTGGAGTAAATCCTGAAATAGTTACAGCATCTCTTGTTCTCTTAGTAGCATCCGGTTTTGTAATCACCTTTAGAGCGTTGCCGGTAGTTGACTCAATAACATGATAGACATTTTCAGAGATATTTATATAATCATTGAAGACATCAGAGGCAGTTTCATCTCCGGGATTAAACCGGATAAATCCCTGTGCTGCTGCAACTGTCACGAATCTGCTCTTAGCAGGAACAAGACTTTCAGGCAAAGGAACTTTACATGGTTTAAGCAGAAAAACTCCATAATCTCCGACAATTAGTGGAAGAGAACTGCTTACCACTTGCATCATACTATCTACTATTCCACCTTCAGTTATTATTTCTATTTCCTTTAATGAGTCCTCTCCTTTAAAGGATTTATAAACCGCAACAATGTGACTGGTAAAAATATTATTGTGTTCGGTATTCCAGTATGAGGTCTTTGATAAAATTTTTCCTTCTACAATAGTGGTAGCTTCAGTACATCGCTCTTGCAGCGAAACAGGTATCATCATACATTGAGCAGACAACCGACTGTTAGAAATGATAACAGAAAATAAAATCAGCAATAAGATTTTAGGCATAAAGAATATTTTATTACAAAGATTAAAGAATGGCGCTTCTATAATGGAAGGAATATTTACGAAGTGCAATGTACATTAGAATATAATGAAATCAGAATATTATTAAATTGCGCCTCATTTTATAGTAGGAACAGCGATAGCGGAATAATAAATTACCGCTCATTAAAGTTCTTTCCATTTTGAGCTGCGCTGGGATTTCGCTTCACTTCTCTTCTTCTTCTGTTGAATTCGCTTCTCTTTTGAAGCAATAGTTGGCTTGGTGGCTTTTCGTTTTTTCTTTTTAAGTAGCGCCTGCTGTAACAGGTGGCTGAGTTTCTCCAACACTAACTTTTTGTTTCCTAACTGTGTTCTGTCTTCCTGAGAAACAACAAGCAATATTCCATCGCTGTTAATTCGTGAAGAAAGTTTTTCCGAAATAATTTTCTTCTCCTCCTCTGATAATCCTTCGGAGTTATTAATATCAAAATACAATTCAACCTTAGTGGAGACTTTATTGACATTCTGCCCACCTTTGCCGCCGCTGCGGACAGCCTTGAGAATAACTTCCGTTACAATTTGCTGAAACTGCATTTGCTAAATTAGAATTTAAATTGCTGACATACAGTACGAACTTACAGAGAGATAACAGTAAATATCCTCACAGTACTAAGTGTGTTTTTTTCTTCTGCCTATTTCGTCGCGAACGGCTATTGCCTTTTCATATTCTTCGTGGTCAATATATTGCTGTAACAGGTCATTTAATTCCTTTACATTATACTTTGTAAGGTCGCCGGATTGAACCGGAGCGCTGGGGGCGGAAGATTTTTTCGGCTCCAGCGTTACCTTCTTTTCAGGAGTAGTTCCTTCACTCTCTTTCCCGGTATCTTCCATATTTAAACCTGCTGAGTCAAGTATAAATTCATAGGTATAAATCGGGCAATCAAAACGAACGGCGAGCGCTATTGCATCTGAAGTACGCGAATCAATTTCCACTTCCTCATCGCCGCGTTTACAAACCAACTGAGCAAAGAAAATTCCATCCACCAGATTATTGATAACAATTTCTTTTAGTTCAATGCCAAAACTGTTACAGACACTTTTCATTAAGTCATGAGTAAGCGGACGACTTGGGTTCATTTTTTCCAGCGCTACTGCAATCGCCTGCGCTTCAAATCCCCCAATCACTATCGGTAAACGACGAACACCATTCACCTCACCCAGCACCACTGCATAAGAGTGCGACTGTGTAATACTGTGTGATAATGCTACTATTTCTAATTCAACTTTTTTCATCCTTTACCTTTTACTAATCTGTGGAATGAAATGGTTTTTTACTCAGTGCAGAATTTAATTATGTGATGCTTTAAATTTTTTCAGCGCTTCATTCAATTTAGGGACTACCTCAAATGCATCGCCCACAATTCCATAGTCTGCTGCTTTGAAGAAGGGCGCTTCTGCATCTTTATTGATTACAACAATCACTTTACTTCCGTTCACACCTGCCAGATGCTGAATGGCACCGCTGATTCCAACAGCAATGTACAAATTCGGACGGATTGTCAAACCGGTTTGTCCCACATGCTCTTCATGCGGACGCCAGTTGGTATCAGCCACCGGACGGGAACAGGCAGTAGCCGCACCAAGTATCTTTGCCATTTCTTCCAACATTCCCCAGTTCTCAGGTCCTTTCATTCCACGACCGCCGGACACAACAATTTCCGCATCACTTAAGCTGAGCTTACCGCTTGCTTTTACTGTTTCTTTTACCTTCACTTTTACATCTGCATCTGTTACAGCCGGAGTGAACGATTCAACTCCTGCTTTATTCTCAGTGGTTTCAGGAGCTATGGAGTTAGGAAGAATGGAGATAATTCTTGTAGCAGAATGAATAGTGTAGTTGGCAAATGCCTTACCTGAAAACACATTTTTCTTCACCGTCATTTCTGTACCATTTATAACCGGTAACGCAATAGCGCCTACTACTAATCCTGCTTTCATCTTTGCTGATAAGTATGGAGCAACAGCTTTACTGGTATTGGTAAGTGAAAAAATAATTGTGTTTGCATTTAACTTTGCAGCAATATCTGCAATCACTTTAGCATAGAGTGTTACATCAAAATTTTTTAGGCGGGCATCCTTTACACTCCAGATTTTTGAAGCGCCGTAATTTCCTAATTGCTTCAATTCATCTTCGGCTATATCTTCTGTTACAATGCAATGTGTTTCTACATTTAACATCTTCCCGATTTTTGAACCATAAGTTACCGCCTCAAAAGCCGGCTTCTTAAATTTTCCATTTGTACTTTCTATAAAAACTAAAACTGACATTTCTATTAAATGATTAATTCGTTGATTGATTCAACAGTTACTATTAAATGACTTTTGCTTCATCATGCAGAAGCGCTACTAACTCTTCAGGATGTTCAGGATTTATGAGTTTTACTCCTGCTTTTTCTTTTGGTAATTCATAAGAAGAAACCGAAGTCAACTTTTCTGACGCAAATGCCGGAACTACATTCAGCGGCTTTGTTCTTGCCGCCATGATTCCTCTCATATTCGGAATTCTTGCTTCCGCCATTCCTTTGGCAGCGCTCAGCACAAAAGGCGCTATTACTGTTACTATTTCTTTCCCGCCGCTTATTTCCCTTTCAACAGTTGCGTTGTTCCCTTCCATATCCAGTTTTTCAGCTAATGAAACAAAAGGATAATCGAGAAATCCGGCAATCATTCCCCCCACTTCGGATCCATTGTAGTCAATGGTTTCTTTTCCACAAAGAATAATGTCGAACTGATTTGCTTTGGCATATTGAGCAATCTGTTCAGCTACAAAAAAGGCATCCGTAGGGTCGGCATCAATGCGCACCGCATCATCGGCGCCGATAGCAAGCGCTTTGCGGATAATGGCTTCATTGTCGGGAAGTCCGACATTAATGACTGTAACACTTCCACCATTTTTTTCTTTTAACTCAATAGCGCAAACCAGTGCATACCATTCGTCATAAGGATTGATGATGTATTGAACCTGTGCAGAATTAAATTTAGTGTTATTGTCTGTAAAAGAAATCTTGGTAGTGGTATCGGGGGCTTTGCTGATGCAAACTAAAAACTTCATTATTTATTCTCTTTTCTTTCGCTCTTGCAATTTTTTAATTTTGCAGAGCATGTTTATTAATGTGCGTCAAAAATAACACAAACTTCTTCAAATTAAAAGGAGAGAATAGAGCGGGTGTATGAATATTTGCAGCAACAATTATATTGCTCCGCAGGAGCAAACGCTTGGTAATAACTTGAACGAGAAGGTTGTTGCGTCCCGAAGGGACGCTCCAGAGTGTCTGTATT
Source organism: uncultured Bifidobacteriaceae bacterium (assembly GCA_964424455.1). Taxonomy (GTDB): domain Bacteria; phylum Bacteroidota; class Bacteroidia; order Chitinophagales; family UBA10324; genus CAYRJA01. The sequence goes on along the minus strand of CAYRJA010000032.1, from coordinate 7,136 downwards.
AGATTTTTTTACCAAGCCCTTATGCCTAAGGCATAAGTAATCCCTGCAACTATTCATACACCCAATAGAGCAGGCAGTAAGAGTTGAAGCTAATGTTGAAAGAATAATCTTCTTGTTCATTAATGTATTGAAGGCAATGTAAAGACAGAAGCTGTGATTGAACTACACTATAAACATTCCAAACTATAATAGAATAATGGAGCCGCTCACCATTCATGCTTACAAGATTAATTTACGGAAAACATTTTTCCGGTTATTGTGGCAGGGCGTTTTATTTCTTTTTGTAATAGGAGTTACAATTTCAGTATTGCTGCGAAGCAATATTCCCGGATGGATAGGAACATCTGTATTTGTTTTTATATTGCTTGCAGATATTACCATCCTGTTGTATCAACTTGGGCGAATTATCAGTACCAATGGAGAAATAAAAATTATTTGCACATTAAATGAAAATGGACTGAAGGAAGTAGATGAAAAGGATGGAATACGGATATTGCCGTTTTCTATGATATTCAGCTACAGCATTGGTGAAATAAATATTGGTGAGGAAGAAAATTATTTCCGAATTCGGCTAAAGAAATCCTCAGAGGAAATTTATTTTACCACGAATGAAATTGATAAAATAGAATTTTTCAACTTTACTGAGGAGTTTATTAAAGCAGCAGAAAGATTTAATTCAACTCTTCCGCCCGGAATAACCCGGATTAAAGGATTGAACAAGAATAATTTCAAAACTTAAATTAAATTACAATAATGCCTTCCTTCGATATCGTCAGCCAATTAGATCCTCAGAGCATGGATAATGCAATAAATACCGCAAGAAAAGAAATCATAAACCGGTATGATTTTCACGGCTCAAAAACTACTATCGAGTTTAATAAGAAAGAGCTTAACATTCATATCATTACTGAAAATGATATGCGCATTAAAGCAATCTGTGACATCATCATTGCGCGTGCAGTAAAACAGCATATTGACACCGCTTGTTTCGATTTTGGAAAAGATTTGTATGCAGCAGGAAATATGGTAAAGAAGGATATTAAGATTAAAGAGGGTATTGATAAAGATACAGCTAAGAAAATTGTAAAAGATATTAAAGACAGCGGATTAAAAGTTCAGGCATCTATTATGGACGATCAGGTTCGTGTTACAGGAAAAAAGATTGACGATCTTCAGGCAGTAATTTCACGGGTAAAGAAAGCGAACTTCGGACTGCCCTTGCAATATGTAAATATGAAGAACTGAGATTATCAGCAACAAACTATTCTTTAAATCATTTTCTTCTAATGTAGGGGTAACTCATCTCTGAGTTGTCATATAAGAAATCAAACTTATAATGACTTATTTCAGAACTATACCTGTAACACTCATAATTATTTTCTTCTCTGCTATTTCCTCTGCACAAACCATTACACAAACCGTGCGCGGCACAGTGGTTGACCGGCATATTCAAACTCCTATGATTGGTGCAACGGTCATAATAGCCGGCAGTAATCCTTTAATCGGAGCGACTACGGATATAAATGGACTCTTTAAGATTGAGCAGGTGCCGGTGGGTGTTTATACACTTCACATTACTTATCTGGGATATAAAGAAATCTTTCTGCCGAATGTTACAGTAAACTCCGGCAAGGAAACGGTACTGAATATTGAAATGGAGGAAAATGTAATCAGCGGTAAAGAAGTAATTGTAACAGCCGATGCACATAAAGAAAAGCCGCTGAACGAAATGTCTATAGTGAGCGCCCGGACATTTTCAGTAGAAGAAACACAGAAATTTGCAGCAGCCATAAACGATCCGGGGAGGATGGTTTCTTCTTTTGCCGGAGTGGTGAGTACAGACGATGGATCTAACAACATTAGTATCAGAGGAAATTCACCCAATGGATTGCTTTGGAGAATGGAAGGAGTGGATATACCCAACCCCAATCACTTCTCTAATGCAGGAAGCTCAGGCGGAGGTGTTTCTATTCTGAGTGCACAGGTTTTGTCAAACTCCGATTTTCTTACAGGCGCTTTTGCGGCTGAATATGGTAATGCACTTTCAGGAGTTTTTGATTTAAGGTTACGCAAGGGGAATAATGAGAAGAAAGAATTTACTGTGAAAGCCGGAGTCCTTGGTCTGGACTTCGCTGCCGAAGGCCCATTTGCAAAGGATTATGACGGCTCTTACTTAGTGAATTACCGGTATTCTACCCTCGGTATCTTATCGAAGATGGGTGTGTTGGGCGATGAAAGTTTAACCACCTTTCAGGATTTATCTTTTAATATTTTTCTTCCGGCAAAAAAGTTTGGATACTTCAGTGTGTTTGGATTCGGAGGATTAAGTAAAGATATTCAGCACGCAAAAAAAGATTCTTCCTTGTGGGCGGAGAATATTGATACGAAGTATGACTCTCGTTTTTTTGCTAATAGTGGAGCAGTAGGAGTTACTCATTCATTAGTTATTAATCCAAAAACTTATATACGGTCATCTCTTTCTTTAGCTAAAACATCCAATGGAGATAAGATGAGCTTTTGTAACGAAGAATATAATCTTATACCGAGTATTGATGAGAGATATGAAGAGCAGAAACTCACATTCATGTCCACGCTGAACTACAAGTTCAACGCTAAGCATTTATTGCGCAGCGGTATCACTGTTTCCAACATCCGTTACAATCTGAAACAGTCTTACTATAATTTCTCAACTGAATCATTGGAGCAATTTATTAATAGCAGTGGTTCCACTAATCTGTTACAGGCATTCAACGAGTGGCAATACCGCCCGGTTGAGAAACTTACTTTTACCGGTGGAGTACATTATATGGAACTGCTTTTGAACCATACATTTTCCGTGGAGCCGAGGGCTGCGCTACGATGGGAGTTTTCTAAGAAGCAATCTGTCAGTTTTGGATATGGATTAGTGAGTCAGATACAGCCGCTGGGAATTTATTTCAGTGAAGCAAAAGATGGAAAAGGAAATATTTCAACTCCCAATAAAAATCTTGAGTTTACTAAAGCCAATCACTTTGTAGTATCCTATGATTACTTACTCACACCACAATTACGGTTAAAGACGGAGTTTTATTATCAGTTATTGTTCCATGTTCCGATTGACACAGCGCGGGGTAGTACTTATTCCATATTGAACCAATCCTATGATTATTATATGGGAACTTTGCAGAACAAAGGAACCGGCAGAAACTATGGAGTTGAATTTACGCTGGAGAAATTTTTAAGCAATCATTATTACTTCCTGCTTTCGTCTTCTCTTTATCAGGCAAAATACACGGCACAGGATGGTGTGGAGCGTAATACCCGTTTCAATACCAATTATGTAAATGCGCTTACTGCCGGAAAAGATTTTGACTGGAATAAAAAAGGAAAGAACCGAACATTCGGTATCAACACTAAGATATTGTACATGGGAGGAATGCGCAGAACTCCGATTGATCTGAATAAATCAATAGAGGAAAACACTGTGGTTTATGAGGAAGAAAAAGCGTTCAGTGTTCAGAGTCCGGCTTACTTCCGGTTGGATGCCGGAGTGAGTCTGAAACACAACCATAGAAAATTTACTTCTACCTGGCAGCTCGATATTCAGAATGTAACGAACAGAAAAAATATAGGAGGACAATATTTCAGTACAGAGAAAAACAAAATCATTACTTACTACCAGACTCCGCTGATTCCCGTATTGAGTTATAAGGTGGAATTTTAATAGAGTGTGGTTGAGTTTGTCCCATCCGCAATTCTTATTTCTGCATCTGTCAATTCGTATAGTGATAAATGATTGGATTAATTCGTTCTTAGCAATAATTTAAAGAGGTTGACTTGAGTAATATTTGTGTATTGGTGGTATATCCCTATTTTGGCAACGCTTTTTTGCAAACCACTTTAAATGAAACAGCCACACACTTCCAAACATCAGGGTCATTCATCACAGAAAATTGAAAAACCAAATCAACAAAAAAGTTTATCTCAGGAAATACTTCCACATGCAATTGCCATTTTGATTTTTGTGGCGATTACTTTTTTGTATTTCAACCCGATGTTAACGGGCGATAAGGTGATTAACCAGGGTGATATTTTACAGGGGAAAGGAGCAAGTAAAGAACTGGCTGATTATAGAGCATCTCACAACGGTGAGGAAGCGCTTTGGACAAATTCAATGTTCAGCGGCATGCCTGCATTCCAGATATCTACTTATTACTATGGAAACCTTGCCCGTTATATTGATAAAGTTTTGTCGCTTGGTTTTCCTCATCCTTCACGGTTGTTGTTTATTGCATTACTTGGATTTTATATACTGCTGATTGCTCTGAGTGTAAATCCATGGCTGAGTATTGCAGGCGCTGTTGCTTTTGCATTATCAACTTACGATTTGGTCATTCTTACTGCCGGGCACAATTCAAAGATGGGAGCGTTGGGATATGCGCCTATGGTACTTGCAGGCGTACTGCTTGTTTTTTATAGAAAAAAATATTTACTCGGAGCGGCTGTTACAGCGCTTGCCGTTTCACTTGAAATCAGGGCAAACCACCTTCAAATTACTTATTACCTGTTCATTGTCCTGCTGGTGTTGGGTGTTACAGAATTTATTTCAACCATCTCCAACAAGCAGTGGAAACATTTTTTCACTTCGGTTGCTCTTCTGATAATGTGCGGATTGCTTGGTGTGCTGTCCAATCTTTCTTTGTTATGGTCAACATCGGAATATGGTGCAGAAACCATTCGTGGTAAATCAGAACTGTCTTCAAACACTCAGTCGAAGGGCGGGCTGGATGAAGACTACGCCTTCGGATGGAGTGAAGGGAAAATGGAAACTTTCACCTTGCTTATTCCCGGATTCAACGGCGGTTCATCCGATGAAAGATTAAGTGAAAATTCAAATACAGCAAAAGCTTTAGAGGCACAAGGAGCAACGGGTGAACAGTTGCAGCAGTATCTGAGTCAGATGCCTCTGTACTGGGGCGATAAACCGTTTACTTCCGGTCCTGCATATCTTGGCGCAATCACTTGTTTTCTTTTTGTACTCGGAATGTTTTTGTTGAAGGGAAAGCTGAAATGGTGGTTGTTCAGTGCGAGTGTGCTGGGCATCATGCTGTCGTGGGGGCATAACTTTTTTTGGTTCAACGATTTGTTCTTTAAATACTTCCCGGCATATAACAAGTTCCGCACAGTGGAAATGACATTAGTGATACCACAACTTTGTTTTCCCATTCTTGCTTTCCTGACGCTTGCAAAAATTGTAACAGGGGAATTTGATTCGAAGGAAGTAATAAAAAAAGTGAAGACTACGCTTTACATCGTAGGCGGGCTTTGCTTGTTCTTCGTAGTCCTGGGTTCTGCATTTTTTGATTTTGGCAGTCGTACAGACCAGCAATTTCCTGATTGGTTAGTGAAGTCATTAACGGAAGACAGAAAAAGTCTGATGAGAATGGATGCACTCCGCTCACTGATTTTTATTTCGCTGAGTGGCGGACTCATCTGGCTCTTTTGCTTGAACAGGATAAAACAGAATCTGTTACTCTATGGAACGGTCGTACTTGTTTTTGCAGATATGTTTTTTGTAGGGAAACGGTATTTGAACGACAATGATTTTGTAAATAAAAGTGATTATGATGCACACTACAATCCTACTCAGGCAGACGAACAAATCCTGAGAGATAAATCACTGGATTACCGGGTGCTGAATTATGCCACCAATACTTTTAATGACTCACGCACTTCTTACTTTCATAAATCAGTTGGGGGCTATCATGCGGCAAAACTTCGCCGTTATCAGGAGTTAATAGAAAATCAGATTTCAAAACAAAGCGCTGGTGTAATTGATATGCTGAATACGAAGTATCTTATTATACCGACAGGGAAAGAAGGCGCAACACAAGTTCGCCAGAATTCTTCTGCAGTAGGTAATGCATGGTTTCCTGACAGTATAATATTTGTTGCTAACGCAGATGAAGAAATGAATCACATCGGCAACATGTATGAAATGAAGATGCTGGACGGAAGCAGCTTTACTGTAAACAATAAAAGTGTTACAGTTGCTACCATCGGCAATCATGATAAAATAAAAGTGGATACAGCAGATGTTGATGTATCATCATTTCCTATGTTTTTAGGAATGAGCGATACATTCGGAATTGCAGAGCGGGTAAATAAAAATGCAACAACTGAAAGATATGTTACAACAAAATCAAAAGGAGCTTCGGAAAAATTCTTTATAGTTAAAAACTTCTATGACTTCAATCCGCGGAAAGATGCCATAATTGATAAACGGTTTGAGGATTATATGAAGGGATATACTGTAACACCTGATTCCAACCGCACCATTAAACTGATTTCTTATCAGCCGAATGATTTAGTTTATGAAAGCAAGGCTTCGCATGAAGCATTGGCAGTGTTTTCTGAAATATATTATGGTAATGGTTGGAAAGCATTTGTTGATGGAAAAGAAAAACCGCACATCCGTGTCAACTATGTGCTGCGTGCCATGCGAATTCCTGCGGGCGAGCACAAAATTGAATTTAAGTTTGAGCCGGAGTCTTACTTCGTTGGAGAAAAAGTAGCATTAGCCAGTTCGTTGCTGATATTGATTTTGTTTTTTGGAGTGGTTGGAAAAGAACTGATTCCGCGATTGAAGAGAAAGTAACTGTCAGAATACCCGCTCTAAATTATTTTACAACCACTAACTTATCCGTCAGTACAGCACCCGATGCCGTCATTTGATAGAAGTAATTGCCGGCGGACATATCTGTAACATCTAATATGGCTTTATATCTTCCGGGGGTTTGATGTTCATTTACTACTGTTTTTATCTTTCTGCCTAACAGGTCAAATACTTCAAGTGTTACAGAAGAAGCAGTGGAAAGTGAATAGATGATATTCGTTCTGCCAACTGCCGGATTAGGTTGACGATGTTCCAATGAAATATTTCCGTCCTGCATAAACTTGTCTGTGCCGGTTGGTCCTGCTGCGCCAAAGGAGAGATCATCAACAATAAAATTACTACCTAAATGAGCAAAATAAGTGCTGGCGCCAATTAAGCCAAATGCCAACGAAACGCTGTCACCTGCTTTTGATACCGGATAAGTAGCCAGGGCTTTCGGGTCTAAAATAATTGATAGTCAAACTTTAAGTGGGTATAAAAA
>CAYRJA010000031.1:0-30234 GCA_964424455.1 uncultured Bifidobacteriaceae bacterium | reverse complement strand
TTAATAGCATTTGACAGGTTCTTTAAATCATTTTCTGTTTTCAGAATATTCAATTTCCCCTGCTGGATTCTTCTTGCTTTTTGAAGCCCGTCAAAAATCGGAACATTTAATTGCAAGCCGATAATGCTGGTTTTATACCACTTCTTATCTGACTCAAAAAAATCAAATTCATTACGCTGAGCGTTAAAACTATATTGACCAAAAGCATATAACCCGGGCAGATACATCATTTTATTCCTGCGGACATCCAGGTTATAAAGCGACCGCTGTGTCTGCAACAATTTGTATTCAATCCGTGCGGAAGGATCAATGGTAGAAGAAGAAGTTAACAGTTGTTCAAAATTATCTGCCTTCAGCGTATCTGTAAGGGTTATCGGAGTTGTAACATCCATTCCCATCTGAAACTTTAGCATCAGAGTACTCAGCCCCACGAGCTTGGTAACTTTATCTTGCTCCACTAACAGATTGTTATAGGTAACATTGATCCGGTCGAGATCTAATTTTTCTACAAAACCATTGTCATACATTACCTTAATGTCATCAGCCAGCTTTTTTACACGATCTACATTTGCATTCATCAGCTCAAGCCGTTGTGTCGCTATCAGTGCATTGTAATATGCTTTTTTAACCGTTGCTTCTGTTTCAATCTTCGTTCTTTCTGTATTTCTCTTTGAGAGTTCAACCACTGTTTTTGAAGCAGCCAATCCCACTAAATATTGCCCGTCAAAAATCAACTGATTGGCGCTGATGCCTCCGCTGGCATTGTATTGTGTTCCAAATTCTATAGGGATAAAACTACCTGCTGGGGCGCCGAAAAATTCGCCGGGTATTAACGTAGTAGGGATATCCAAAAAATCATTTATTGTTCCAGTGGCACTTATCTGAGGAAAGCCCATGCCAGCAGTTTCCTGTCGTTTGTGTCTGTAAATTTCTTCATCTATCAAGGCATTCTGCATAACGCTGCTGTTATTCAATGCATAATCAATGCATTGCTGCAGACTCATGGCAGATGAATGGGTTTGTGCGTGGACTGTTACAGTAAATAAAAACAGGAGAGGCAGAAAAATTATTTTCTTCATGCAGATACTTTTGTTTTTTTAGATAGTCTTTCCCTATGTTGTTGATAGTGTTTAATTAGCCGGAATCCTTTTAATGTAGCTATACTATAGAGATACATGGTAATAGATTGTACATGCACTTCGCGCATGTTAAACCTTTTGGGCGGGAAAACACTGGTGTTATAGATATTAGTGAGTTGGCTCATTCGCAGTTGTGCCGCAATTTCAATATTCACATCTTTACGATAAACTCCTTCCCTGATTCCTCTCGTCAAATTATCAATTAAGCTTTTGTTCAAGTAATTATTCTGAAATTTTTTAAACCTTTCCCATACTGCGGGATGATACTTTTGTAAATCATAAAAGAAGGCAGGATGCAGTTGGGTAAATATCTCATCCATATAATTCAGCACATCAAGGATTTCATCTACCGCATCTTTTGCTTCAGCGCTAATCACTTTCATGTCGGCGATAATCCGATGCATCGAAACTTTTATTATTTCATTTACAATATCGTTTTTGGTGGGGAAGCGGGTGTAAATCGTCTTTTTTGAAACGGAAAGATGACGGGCTATGTCATCCATTGTTATGCTTTTGATACCATATTGACGGAATAGCTCTTCTGCCACCCTCAATATCCTTTCCTTTATTTCCATTGATTTAATAGCGGTGCAATACTATGGAAACATTTTTCTTTCTCAAAGTTTCCATCTAAAAAAAATTCATTTTTGTTACCCATCTTTTATGTAGTCGTTGGAGTGTCTGAAATATTTTATTTCTTCCTAAACTTGGTTTCATATAATTGATAATCACCCACTTTATTATAGAAAGTAACACTCCCACCTATTAATATTGCGCTTCATAATATTAAAGAATCAATCCTGTCAAATGCCTAAAAGCAAACTCAAACATATTGCTGAACTACTGACTTTCCCTAACGTCTTCCAGCTAACCAAAGAAATGAAAGGCAGATGGAATAAAGAATATTTTAAAAATGAAAACCCGATTACGCTTGAGTTAGGATGTGGACGGGGAGAATACACATTGGGGCTGGCTGAACATTTTCCTGAACGGAATTTTATAGGAGTAGATATTAAAGGAGCACGCTTATGGCGAGGTGGAAAAACAGCTTTAGAGAGACAGATGAACAATGTAGCTTTTCTTCGCATACAAATAGATCATCTTACGGAGTATTTTGAGCCGGGAGAAATTCACGAAAGCTGGATAACTTTCCCTGACCCATATCCGCGAAAGAGTGATGCCAAGCGGCGGCTGACTTCACCAAAATATATTGATGTATATAGGCAGGTGTTACAGCCAGGTGGAATTGTTCATTTCAAAACGGATGATACCAATTTATACGAATATACTCTTCAGGTAATAAATGAACAGGCGCTGAGTCTGATTACTAAAACGGATGATTTATATTCATCAGGTTTAGAAGATGAAATACTTTCACTCAAAACATACTATGAAAAAATCCATTTATCAGAAGGTAAGAAAATCAAGTATGTAAAATTCCGTTTATAAATCAAGTTAATTCTGTAATTGTAACACTACGAGAATTTCTCCCTTAATTCCATCACCGGTTTCTCAAAGAACTTATAAAGTAATGCAGACAGCAGATATGCTATAATGAAAAAAATAACAAATACAGCGCTCCAAATCTTTGGTGAAAATGGTATAAAATGAGCAATAAGTTTGGCAGCAATAGAAAGGTGAACAAGATAAAGTGAGTAGGAAATAATACTGGTATAAGTGAAGAAGTACTGAACCTTACTAAGGTTGCCGGAGATTTTTATAGAACTTAAGAAGGGTAATAGCAACATTCCTGCTATACTTACTAATGAAAAGTAAAATGTTTTTGCAAAGAAACTTGCTTCAGCCGACCGGACATCTGTGTAATAAAAGTAGGCAACGATTATGAAAAGCAAGATGGAAAGGGCAAGTGTTACACTTCTGACTTTTCTCCACTTCTCCGGAAAATAGAAACTAAACCATGCTGCCAGCACGCCCCATACCACTGTATCCAGCCGGAACATTACCACTTTGCGGATTCCGTTTGCCCACTGTGGATTGTAACGAGTCACATATTCTATTCTTAACACTAAGATGAGAATGATAAATAATAGAGATGAAATCAGGATGATTTGCTTACCGGATAAAATATTTTTGCTAATGATAGAAAGTAATAATATACAAACCGGCAATAGCAGGTAAAACCATTCTTCCACCGATAAGCTCCATGCTTCTTCAAAAATTTTCGGATGAGGAGATGAAAAATTCTGAATGAAAAAGATGAATGGCAGATATTGTTTACTGAAGTCCTGAAATAGGAAAACAGATAACAGTATATTTATCAGAAGAACTAAATAGTAGTTAGGCAGTGTACGAAACCACCGGCGAATCCAGAATTTTCTGACTCTGTAATAAGTAAATTCCTTTTCTGCGTTTCTCATCTTGATTAAGATACCTCCTATTAAAAATCCGCTGAGTACAAAGAACAATTCCACACCAAGAAAACCGCCGATACTGAAATAATCTATCCATGGAAATAACGGACGCAAAAAAATTCTGCCATGTGACAGCAGTACCAGCAGAATTGCAATTGCACGCATTAAATCCAAGCCATAAATCCGTTTACCTGCATGCAGCGGAAAAGAAAAAAGAGAAATGATTTTATTCATGCGAATATCAACTAACAGTTGATTTGTAATTCACTCCTCTTTCTTTCAGGTAATTCAGAATATAATGAAAGCACTTTTCATCCTTACCAAGATATTCGGGGGGTATAATTCCTTTCTGCGTATATAATTTTTCCAAAACCAGATTTGCCGCTGCCGCACAAGTGTAGCCGGTAGTGCGTTCCATGGATGAAGTCTGTGTTCCTTTATGATATCTGTCAAGTAAATTGTAAGTGTATGTTTTATCCTTACCGTTCTCTTTACCTTCAATAATAATCCGCATCACTGTAAATTCTTCTTCACCCGTTGCATATTTCCATTTTGGAAAAAGTAATTTACTTGCAACATCTATCGGACGAACTTTCTGCCCTTTCATTTCAATTTCTTCACTGCTGAATAATCCGGCATCCCGCAATGTTTCCATCATCGCCCGGTGACCGGGGTATCGCAGCGTTTTCTCTTTCATGTTCTTTACCGGAATCGTTTTAAGAATGGTGCGCAGTCCGTCTGTATTAAATGCTTCTAATGTTCCTATTTCATCAAAGTCAATCCACTCCGGTTCTGTCAGTGCAGGTTTTGTTACAATAAATCCGTTCTCAACAAGTCGTGCCGGACGGGTATATTCTTCCAGTACGTCTATAGGAGAAAAGGGCGCTTTGTACTGATAAGGTAATGTGCGCAGTTTGGGCAATCCTCCTACCATGCAAACAAAATTTTCTACTTCCATCCGTGCATGGTGATAACCCAGTAAAATATTGTCCATACCCGGCGCTACACCGCAATCCACTATTGCTGTAACACCTGCCTCCTTTGCCATCTCATCCAATATCAGCGGGTCTTCAGGAAAGAAAGAAATGTCCACAATATTCTTTTGTGCTTTGATAACTTCTTTAATCATTTCATATCCCATAAAGCCGGGAACTGCACCTATTACTAAATCAGTTTCTTCTATCACTTCCTTAATTCTGTTCGGAACAGATAAATCTTCCTGTCTTGTATTGACATTATGCTTTTTTAACAGAGCAAGATTTTCCTCGCTTAAATCAACGGATGTTACAGTATGTTTCTTTGAAAGGTCTGTTGCTATTGCCCTTCCCACCATTCCTGCGCCGAGAACAGTTATGTTAGCCATAATTTAGATTTTAATGAAATGCAAGAATAAGAATGTGTTTGCAAAGTTCACAAAGAATGAGGCAAGATTCCATTTTCTTATTTCGTTAAGTAAAAAAAATATTCACTTAATTTTGCTTGCATGAATAAAACTTATTGTAACAGTCTCACGGAATATTCACGGTTTAAAACCCGTGAAGTAATGGTGGGAAATATTGGTGTCGGAGGAGATAATCCGATTCGTGTGCAGAGCATGACAACTACCGATACGATGAATACAACCGCAACGGTGGAACAAAGTATTCGCATGATTGATGCCGGCTGCGAACTGGTACGTATTACTGCACCGAGTATTAATGAAGCAAGAAATCTGGAAAACATAAAAAAGGAGTTGCAGGCGCGCGGATATAAAACACCGCTTATTGCTGATATTCATTTTACACCGAATGCTGCTGAAACCGCCGCGCGAATTGTAGAGAAGGTTAGAATAAATCCGGGAAATTATGCAGACAGAAAGAAGTTTGAAAAAATTGAATATACTGATTCTGCATACACAGAAGAGTTGGAGCGCATTCGTGAAAAATTTTCTCCGTTGGTAAAAATCTGTAAGGAATATGGAACAGCAATGAGAATAGGAACGAACCACGGATCGCTTAGTGACAGGATTATGAGCCGTTATGGCGACACACCGATGGGTATGGTAATGAGTGCCTTTGAGTTTCTTGAAATTGCAGAAGACCTCAACTACCGCGACATCGTGTTGTCTATGAAAGCGAGCAATCCTAAAGTAATGGTGCAGGCTTATCGTTTGTTAGTTAATAAAATGATAGAAACCGGAAGAGATTATCCGCTGCACCTGGGTGTTACAGAAGCAGGAGACGGAGAGGATGGAAGGATAAAGTCGTCTATTGGGATGGGTACTTTGCTTGAGGATGGATTAGGAGATACTATCCGGGTATCATTGACTGAAGATCCGGAGTTTGAAATTCCTGTTGCTCGTACTATCGTAAAGCGATACAGCTACAACAGGCAAAGCATTAAAACTCTTCGAATCAAAGAGGAGCCGATTAATCCGTTTGAATATCTGAAAAGAGAAACAATAGCAGTTGCTAATATTGGTAAACGACAAGTCCCGGTGGTAGTGAGCGACTTCAGCGGGGATGAAAAAATTACTGTAACAGATTTATCACAGGTAGGATATCACTATAACCTTGCTTCAGATAAGTGGAATATTGATGACATGGCAGCGGATTATATTTATACAGGTCTTCGTAAAATTAATTTTGAAATTCCCGGAACTCTTAGTGTTATCCAGCATCATAAAATATGGGTGGAGCATCCTGAGAAGGAAAGATATTACCCGCTTCTGAACTCAGATGAATATCTCATAGAAAATATTCAGTCACCTGTTTTAAACTTTGTAAGACTTGCTTTCGATGAAATAACAGAGGAGGTTTTAGACAAACTGAAATCAGATAAAACGGCTGTAATCGTTCTGACATGCAATCACTTTAACGGAATGATAGAGCAACGCCGTTTCTTTTTTGGAATGCTGAATGAAGAAATTCGTAACCCTGTTATTCTCAATCGTCAGTACAATAATCTGAGTACAGATGAACTTACCCTATACAGTGCAACAGATTTTGGAGCATTACTATTGGATGGTTTTGGTGATGGTGTATGGCTGAAAAGCGATAATTATTCCCGCAGTTTATTAAACAGAATCAGCTTTGGAATATTGCAGGGAACGCGGCAGCGTATTTCAAAAACGGAATACATCAGTTGCCCGTCGTGTGGCAGAACACTTTTTGATTTACAAACTACAACAGCAAAAATCCGTGCTGTCACCAGTCATTTAAAAGGTGTAAAGATTGCAGTTATGGGATGTATTGTAAATGGTCCCGGAGAAATGGCTGATGCTGATTATGGTTATGTCGGTAGCGGACCGGGTAAAATAACTTTATACAAAGGAAAGGAAGTGGTCCGCCGTAATGTAGATACAGAAGAAGCAGTTGAAGAATTAATTAAACTGATTAAGGAAAACGGAGATTGGGTGGATAACCCGGCAGAAAAGGTTTACCCATCATAAAAAATAATCAGATGATAATTTTTTCTATTTCTGTGAAGGCTTTTCTCTTATTGAGTTTATCGTGAAAGATAAGAACGCAGTTTAATAGGTGGAAGGTCTTCCAGTGGAATTTCCTTTTTTATGTCTTCTGTCACATCTACGAATCTTGTGTCACTGGTTGAATAAAAGTAACTTTTATCGGGCAATAATTCAAGATTTCCCCCAAAGTACTGATTAAACATTATTCTGAAAATGTTTACAGGAGTGATAGAAGGATATAGCTCTTTATCTCCTCCTTTTGGAAAATAGATAGCGCAGAGATTAGAAAACTGTTCTGTAAGATTATTATAGTCGGCACTGTAGGGGTTATCCCAGACCCGGGATCCATGGTCGCCCATAACTATTATTATGGGGGGGTGTTGTGAACGGGAAAAAATAGTATCAACGGCTTCAAGCACTACTTTATTTATAAATATTACTTGTCCTTTATATAGTTCCGGTGTATCGTTTAATTTACCCCAAGAAGCATCTGGTCGGTCAACCACTTCACCGTTAGGTCCAAAAACATAAGGACGGTGAGGACAAAGAACATGCGTATATACAAAACGAGGAGATTCTGTAAATTTATTTTGCTTCATATACTCAAATGGAAATAAAACAGGTTTACGGTGCCTAAAATCAGTAGTAAACCTTAAATACAATAGAGAACGGAACGGAGTGTTAAAGATAAGATTGAAATCGAAATCATTAATATGAGGATATGAAATATATTTATCAACTGTTTTCCTAAACTTGGTACACTCAGAACCTGTAAGGAAAGCAATAGTTGTATATCCCATTTTTTTTAGTAATTGAAAAGTAATATTACTTTGAATTTCTTTTTGCTGGATAAAATCATTAGCTCTACTGCCTTGCACATATTTAAAATTCATTAGAGCAGAAACACTCTGAGGAGTATGTGAATAATTAGAATGACTGCTGTCAGCAACAAAAAACCCCCGACTTCTAAGGGCATTTAAAAATCCACTGTTATCCATATCGTGTACTTCTCTCAATACATCTTCGCGCGCATATTCATCAAGGATAATAAGATAAATATCGGGTTTGTATCCTAATGACAGACTACTTCCAATATTGTGATAATTATCTGTTACAACTTCCTTTTTGAAATTTACTGTACTATTATTATAAACAATATTTCCAATATTGAAAATAGTAAGAGAAACTGCAATAATATTCAGAGGGTTTACAGTGCCACTAAAATTATTTTTTGCTCTCTTTACAACGAGAAACAGGACAATATAAACAACAGTATAAAATAAAATCAAGTAACGTTGCTGAAAAGAGGTAATCCAGTTATAAACAATAGCATTAAAAAGATTGCCAAAGAAAAAGAAGGTCAGAAAGAAGAACGAAGTGAGCAGCGCTGCTTTTGCAGAATTTTTGTTCAGCAAAAATCTAAGAATCCAGAACACGACAAAGGAAGATACAACCAGTAAGATAGAAGGAATTATAGTCTGGTAGAATTGTACCTCATCTGCATTAACAGAGAATAAAAAAAGCACAGGATATAATGCAAGCAAAAAGGGATGAATGATAATATTCTTCTTCTTCATTGTATTTATTTTAGACTATCGAATTAGTTGTTGTCACTTTGACTTTAGCAGGTATAAAGTTCGTTCGCTTTCGCCAACAGGAACTGTTTCCATGATTTCGAAATAGTTGGAAAAATATTTTTCAAAATCTGCCTGATTATACTTGTCAAAAACATCTTCTCTGGTAGAAAGTAACCGTTTCACCTGCGAATCGGATTTTGGTACAAACTCGATAATCAGATAATTACAAAGCCGCTTGAAATAAGAAGCAATCATCGTGAACGGGACATTGTTAGATATAGCCAAATGATGAATCAGCGCCAGCGCCATTACTAAATCAGCGCTTTTTCTTTCGCTGAAGGAAGGTCTTTCTTCATTAGCCCACCCGATTCCGGGACTGGGGTTAGTAAGATCAATCACAAGAGGAAGAATAAAAGTTTCGCCCTCTTTCTTAATGCGCAAGTAATTTTTCTCAACCGCAGCCGGGTCAATATCAAATGCCATTGTTTTTATCCCTGAATCACTGGCAATACGACTGAAAACACCAGTGTTTGCCCCCAAATCCCAAACACTCTTTGGCGAAACCTTATTCAGGAAGCCGGAGATAATTGCTTTCTTGTTAGCGAATGAAGTATCGTTGTAGTTAGTATTGTCATAGTAATCAGCCCACTCCGTTCCACCTGGATTCCATTGAAGATTTTTGATTAAGGAATTTAAATTATCAATAATACCAAGTAAGCCGGTTTTACTGACCTTCACTGTTCTTTTTTTTGTTTCTGACTCATACTTTTTCTGAGTAGATGCATGAAAATGAATGTGAGTTAGAATGGATAAGTTGAACTTCGTTTTTCGGGGAAGCAATTTTGAAGTTAAATCAAGCGGAATACCATCAATAAAATTAGTCATCAGTTTATTCAACCGGATATCCTTGTAACTCATTAATACAAGCGGAGCCAGAAAGTGCTGACAAAATTGTTTGTAAGCAATCCATGGACTACCTTCTGTATATTTCTCAAAAGAAAGAGTGTCAATAAAAACAGGCTTCCCATCAATAAACTGAATGTTGTAGGCGCTGGCATCTTTCAAAGTCATTCCAGAGTCTAAAGCGATGCGCTGAATTTCAAGAGTGGCAAGAGCAGCATCCTTTAACTGAGAAAAACTCCATTCGTACGGGAAAGATATAAAACCAATCTGTAGTGGCTCTATGATTTTGTAGCACTCTGGTGTTACAGATTGCTCGTTGGATAATTCAGTGTGCGGAATTAATAATTTTCTCTCAATTAGTTTGTTATACAAACCACAGGACATTAACAGGTCGTAATCTTCCTTGTAACGAACATTGACTTGACGAAGTATTTTTTCATTCCGTTTAAAAACAAAACCACTTGGGTCTCTGAAAGAAGCAGCCAACTTCTGAGAAACATTCTCTATAGACATTCAGGATAGATTAAGCTTTATCTCTGGAGAAAATCCGCCTGAAGAAATTTTTTACCTGCAGCCAGAACATTTTAATAGCGAACAGCCCGCCGAGGATGCCTGCCGCAATCATTTGCAGAATATAGCTGCCTGTTCCAGGATCTATATAAGCATAAGTACTCGCAGGAATAATCAGTATGGACAAGAAAACAAAAAGGCATACTGAACGAATGAATCTTTCTTTCATAATGTATAATTTAGCAGGTATTAGTTTTTGGGAGAAGCAAAGTTAATCATTAGATTATTTCCTGCTTAATTTTTTTTAACGACAATGTTTTATACAATTTTATAAATCTCTTTCAGGTTTCTGCCAAGGCCATCATAATCCAAACCATAGCCAACTAAGAAATCGTTAGGCACTTCAAATCCCGCATACGATACTTTTATGTCGTGTTTCAATGCATCCGGCTTAAAGAGGAGAGTGGTAATGATAATTTCTTTCGGCTGGTAACCTTGCAATACAGGCAAAAATTCGCTCAGCGTTTTTCCTGTATCCACAATGTCTTCAATAATAACAACCGTTCTGTCCTTAATATTGATGTCAAGCCCAATCAGCGCTTTTACATTTCCTGTTGACTGAGTGCCTTGATAAGAGGCGAGTTTTACAAATGATATTTCACAGTTGCCTTTTATCTGTTTTATTAAATCGGAGGCAAACATGAAAGAACCATTCAGTATGGAAAGAAATACCGGCTGTACATTTTTAAACCGATCATTGAGTTGGGCGGCAATAGCTGTAACACTTTCCTGGATTCTTTCTTCAGTAATATAGGGTTTGAACTTCTTGTCGTGAAGTTGAATGAGATTATTTTCCATTTGCCAAAAATAGAAAAGTGCAGATAAGAATTACTGCACTAATAGTTTATCACCAATAGAAAGAGAATCTGTGCTAAGGTTATTGCGGCTTTTTAACTCAGTAACAGACAGATTGTATTTCTTTGAAATAGAATAAAGCGTATCGCCTTTCTGTACGGTGTAATAATTCTCTTCTTTCTTATTATTAATGAACTGTGCAGAAGAATTGACGACAGGTGCAGTATAAAGCAGTGGCGCTGATGTGCGATCGCTTCGCATATAAATTATTTGTCCGGCGGCGGGTTGAGTGCCGGGGTTCATTTTATTTTTTTGGTAAAGAACATCTAACCGGATACCATATTGTTGTGCAATAGAAAACATGGTTTCTCCTGCTGCTACGGTATGATAGCCCTCATTGCCATTCCGTCTTTTCGGCTGCAAATAAATTTTGTCCCCTGCTTTTACTACTGATTTTTCAGTCAGGTCGTTATATTTTATTAACCGTTTAACACTGATATTATACTTCTTAGAAATGTGTTTAAGTGACTCACCTTTTATTACTTCAACAACTTTTACACTGTTTAAAAAAAATACCTGTCCTATTTTCGGATTAGCGTCAGTATTGGCAATTATATCATCCACATCCGGATCTTGACTTTGCTGGGCAATAATGGGTGCAGGAGTATTATTTTTATTAGACTTCACCCAGTTCTCATCTAATCCCATTGAGTCGTATTGCTGAAGGTTGTTTGCTTCAATGGTATTAATGAGCATGGTAGAATAGCGAGGATTGGTGGCATAACCACAGGCTTTCAACCCATTAGCCCAGCTCTTGTAATCTGTAACATCTAATTGAAATAATTGAGAGTATCGCTGACGGTTTTTTAAAAAATCAGAATGGTCTTTAAAAGAGAGTTCAACATTTTCATATTTACGAAAACATTCATTGCGTTTATCGTCGTCGTAATACATAGCATCGCCGCTCCATTCATTATGACATTTAATTCCAAAATGATTATTGCCGTCGGTAGCAAGCGGGCTGGCTCCGGCATCGGTTTCAATAATTCCCTGTGCCAGCGTAATGCTTGCCGGCACGCCGGTTCTTTTCATTTCTTCAATGGCGATATCTTTGTATTGATTAATATACTGCTGCACCCGCTGCTGATAAGTGTATTGTGCGTAGGCAGAATGAAAAATTCCAAAGAAGAATAGCAGGCAAAAAAATCTTTTCATCATCTTGAGCGCTTGAACGCAAATTTTCAGTAATTCATATTTAAGAGTGAGCATATATTTTTAACAGAAAAGATATTGCTGTATAAAAAAAAGAACATCGAAAAAGCAAGTAACAAATAACATAACAAAGAAAACTTTTGACCACTCTAAGAACACTTTTTATGCTATAAAATTCAAGGTGTTACAGTGAGAGGATTTAAGGGGGAAAGCAAATTTTTAAATGACACTTTTATGACATTTTTTTCAAATGTATTGACACTCAATGTGTATTTCGGGAAATTATTTTTTAAAAAACTGTAAAAAAACAACTTCGTGCTATACATTTGCCCGCAATAAAAAAAGTCTGCATGGATTTATCTTTTCTTATCCGCTTCAATAACAGAAGTTTCAGATTATCGACAGTATTATCTTTTTTTCTTTTACTAACATCATATTTTTCTCAAGGCGCAGTTGATCCGAAAAATGGAGAACAATTGTTTAAAGCAAACTGTGTCAGTTGCCACTACAATCCGGATAAAGATGCAACACTTGTAGGTCCTTCATTAAAAAATATTGAAAAGACTAAGTCGGAAGAATGGTTAATAAAATGGATTAAGAATAATGCAGCTCTCAGAAAAAGCGGAGATAAAGATGCTATTGCTATCTGGGAACAGTTTGGTAAAACAGAAATGCCTACTTACCCTTCCATGTCAGATGATGATGTAAAATCTATTCTGGCATACATTAAAGCAGAAAGTGAAAAGGTGGTGGCAGCACCGGTAGCTGGCACGGGAGCAACCCAAACAGAAACAAGTGCAGAAGGAGGCAACTATACTATCATTCTGGCTATAGTTATTGTAGTTCTCATTCTGTTGGCGCTTATGGTAAAAAGAGTCAACTCCAATCTGAAGCGAATAATTGAGGAAAAAGAAGAAGGTAAATCAACAGAGCCCAAACCTTTCTGGAAACAATTAATTGACAAGCAAACCGGCGCTTTTCTTATTTTAATTCTGGTGGTTATTTCCGGCTATAAAATGGTGGAATACACTCAAATGCTTGGGCGTTCTAAAAATTATCAACCCACTCAGCCAATTAAATTTTCACACAAAGTTCACGCAGGACAAAATCAAATCAACTGTTTGTATTGTCATGCAGGAGCAGAAAAAAGTAAAACAGCTTCTATTCCTTCTACAAATGTTTGTATGAACTGTCATAAAGCGATTAAAGAAGGTCCACGCACAGGCACTAAAGAAATTGATAAGATTTATGCTGCCTTCGATAACAAGACTCCGGTGAAGTGGGTTAAAATTCACAACCTGCCTGATCATGTTTATTTTAATCACTCACAGCATGTGGCAGTAGGTAAAATTGAGTGTCAGACTTGCCACGGACCTGTTCAGGACATGGATGAAGTCTATCAGTTTTCCAGTTTATCAATGGGCTGGTGCGTAAACTGTCACAGACAAACAGGAGTGCAGTTTACAGAAAATAAATACTACGGCTCTGTTTATGAAAATCTCCATAAAGATTTGAAAGACGGAAAAATAAAAACAGTTACTGAGGAGATGATGGGAGGAACAGAATGTCAGAAGTGTCATTATTAATAGTTGAAGTGTTCATGAGTCTAAATAAGTCATATTGGCTTTTAAATTCCTGAACGGTTAAACACTTGAACAAACAATGGAAGAAAAGAATTATTGGAAAGGGCTTGAGCATCTGAATGAAACGCCGGCTTTTCTGAAAGAACGCGATAAGGAATTTACAGAAGAAATTCCTGTTGAGGAAATCTTCGGCGGCAAAATAGGTTCAAAACCTACAGCACGCCGCGACTTCTTAAAGATGATGGGGTTCAGTCTGACTGCAGCCACTATTGCAGCAAGCTGTAAAATCCCGGTTGAGAAGGCAATACCGTATGTGATCAAGCCGGAAGAAATTGTTCCGGGTCTTGCCAATTACTATGCATCTACTTACTCTGATGGTAATGACTACTGCAGCGTATTGGTGAAAGTGCGCGACGGCAGACCAATTAAAATCGAAGGAAACAAATTCTCATCTGTAACACAAGGCGGGACCAATGCACGTACTCAGGCATCTATTCTTTCTTTGTATGACAAAGGCAGATTAAAGGGTCCTAAGATGGACAAAGCAGATACAGACTGGAGTAAAATAGACAGCGCTGTTACAGCTAAGCTGAACGAGGTTAAAGGGAAAAGTGGAACTATTCGTATTCTGTCTTCTACTTTAACAAGCCCTTCTACCAAGTCAGCTATTGCTGATTTTGCTGCAGCATTTCCGAATACAAAACATATTACTTACGAACCGGTTTCCTGTGCGGGAATTCTGATGGCAAATGAAAAATCATTTGGTAAAAGAGTGATTCCGGGCTATCGTTTTGATAAAGCAAAAGTGGTTGTTTCAGTAGCGGCTGATTTTCTTGGTACATGGATTTCTCCCATTGAATACACAAAGCAGTATGTGAAAAACAGAAAGCTGAAAGCGGAGAATCCTGAAATGTCGCGCCACTATCATTTTGAAGCAAACCTGTCACTTACAGGAACAAATGCTGACAAGAGAGTAGTTGTAAAAGACTCCGATACAGGAAGTGCAATAGCAACATTGTACAACAATATTGCAACGCTTGCCGGCAAGTCTGCTGTAACAGCAGGAAATATTTCAGCTAAGGCAACTAAAGCGTTATCAAAAGCAGCGGCAGATTTGTGGGCTGCTAAGGGTATGTCGCTCGTAGTTTGCGGTTCAAATGATTCAAATGTTCAGGTTCTGGTAAATGCCATCAATTATATGCTTGGCAATTATGGAACTACTGTTGATATTGAAAATTACAGTAACCTCTCACAGGGTTATGATAAGGAAGTAATGGAATTAGTGAACGACATGAATGCAGGGAAAATTGATGCACTCATAGTTTACAATTCTAATCCTGTTTACTCACTCGGGAAGAATTTTGCCGATGCGATGAAAAAAGTAGGGACTACTATTTCTTTCAACGATCGTGAAGATGAAACCACTTCATTAGTGCAGTATGCTTGCCCTGATAGTCATTATCTGGAAAGCTGGAATGATGCAGAGCCGGTAAAAGGTAAGTTTAGCTTATGTCAGCCGACTATTAATCCGCTTTTCAAAACGCGGCAAGCACAGGAAAGCTTACTCCGTTGGGCAGGAAATACAGATACTTTCGATGCTTACATACGGAAGTACTGGACAAAAAATATTACCACTTCGCCATGGGATGATATTGTAAGAAACGGTGTCTATGAAAATTCAGCATTAACTCCGGCATCAGTTAATTTTTCCGCTGATGTCACTGCTGCGGCTTCTGCTGTTGCAGGCGCTTCAAACAAGTCAGGTTGGGAATTATCAGTTTATGAAAGTGTCGGAATAGGTAATGGCAAATTTGCCAATACACCATGGTTGCAGGAAATGCCGGATCCGGTTACTAAAATAGTTTGGGATAATGTGGTTACTATTCCGGTACCGTTTGCCAAAGAAAAGAATTTACTGGATGGCGACATGGTAGAAGTAAAAACTGCAAATGCAAGTATTCAGCTTCCGGTGCTGTTACAGCCCGGACAGGCGAACAATACTGTTTCCATAGCGCTGGGCTATGGCAGAGAAAAATCAGGTAAAGCAGGAGACGGAGTGGGTAAAAATGCTTATCCTTTTATTTCATTCAATGGTGATACATTTGTGTATGCTACATCAGGTGTTACAATTACACCATTGGGCAAAAAATATGAGTTAGCCATGACACAGACACATGGAACTTTTGAAGGACGCCCGATTATTAAAGAAACTACTCTTGCTGAGTATAAGAAAAACCGAATAGCTGGTAATGAGGAAATGGAAGAGTATGATAAGATCCTTCACGAAACACTTTACCCAAAGCATGAATACAACGGATTAAAGTGGGGAATGTCTATTGACTTGAACGCATGTATTGGCTGTGGAGCATGTATAGTAGGTTGCGGTGTAGAGAATAATGTACCTGTAGTAGGCAAAAATGAAGTACGGCGTGTTCATGAAATGCACTGGATGCGAATTGACCGTTATTATTCTTTTGCAGGAAAGAATGATGAGAAGATTACAAAAGAGACTAACTCTCAAAGTGAAGGATTCCAGAATCAATATCGCGATGTAGAAGATTGGGAGAATGTAGAAGTGGTTCACCAACCTATGCTTTGTCAGCATTGCGAAAATGCACCTTGCGAAAATGTTTGCCCGGTTGCAGCAACCAACCACAGCAGTGAAGGACTCAACCAAATGGCTTACAATCGTTGTATCGGTACTCGTTATTGTGCAAACAACTGTCCTTACAAAGTTCGTCGTTTTAACTGGTACGATTACACAGGCGCAGACAGTTTCCCATGGAATACTTATGGCAGCGATATAGAAAGCCCAGCAAATGCCGGTGTAACTATGATGCTTGATGATTTAACACGCATGGTGCTGAATCCTGATGTTGTAGTTCGGTCCAGAGGAGTTATGGAAAAATGCAGTTTCTGCGTACAGCGTATTCAGGATGGAAAATTAAATGCCAAGAAAAATAATCGTCCGTTAATGGATGGAGAAATTAAAACCGCTTGCCAGACCGCTTGCCCAGCTGATGCTATTGTATTTGGTAATGTGAATGATAAGGAAAGCGAAGTTTCAAAGCTGCAGGAAAACGAAAGAACTTACTATGTATTGGCTGACCTTCATACGATGCCAAGTGTTGGCTATATGACGAAGGTGAGAAATACAGAAGAAAACCAGGCGTAAAAAAATTAAACAGAAAATTAGATTCAAACATCATACTCGCAATTAAGAAATTATGCACGCAGAATCAGCCATCAGGGCACCATTAATTTACGGCGATAAGAATCTTCATCAGATTACAGAAGATATATGCCGCCCCGTTGAAGCAAAACCATCTATCAAGTGGATTCTTGCCATCACATTTACCGGTCTGGTAATGTTATGGGGATTTTTTGTTATTACATGGACTGTATGGTTCGGTATTGGAACATGGGGGCTGAACCGTACAGTAGGATGGGGATGGGATATCACTAACTTTGTTTGGTGGATTGGTATCGGTCATGCCGGAACACTTATCTCTGCCATTCTTTTATTATTCCGTCAACATTGGAGAATGGCAATCAACCGTTCGGCAGAAGCGATGACTTTATTTGCAGTGGTTTGTGCAGGTCTTTTTCCTATATTTCACATGGGAAGAGTTTGGCTTGCATTTTATAACTTCCCCTATCCTAATTCAAGGGGACCGCTTTGGGTTAATTTCAACTCTCCGCTTTTGTGGGATGTGTTTGCTATATCTACTTATTTCACTGTTTCAGTTTTATTCTGGTACAGCGGAATCATACCCGACCTTGCTACCATCCGCGACAGAGCAAAGACCAAGTTGCGTAAATTTGCTTATGGAGTACTGAGTTTCGGCTGGGTTGGTTCTGCAAAGCACTGGCAGCGGCATGAATCACTCTCGCTTGTGCTTGCGGGAATTTCTACTCCACTTGTACTTTCAGTTCACACTATCGTATCCTTTGACTTTGCCACTTCGGTAGTTCCCGGCTGGCATACCACTATTTTCCCGCCTTACTTTGTTGCAGGAGCTATTTTCTCAGGATTTGCAATGGTGTTAACACTCATGATTGTTGCAAGAAAAGTACTGAGTCTTGAACAATATATTACAATAGAGCATATCGAATCAATGAATAAAATCATTACACTGACCGGCTCCATTGTTGGCTGTGCTTATCTGACAGAGTTGTTTACAGCATGGTATTCAGGAAATATGTATGAACAATATGCATTTGCAAATCGCGCTTTGGGTCCTTACTTCTGGGCTTATTGGAGTATGATGACTTGTAATGTGCTTTCACCACAATTATTTTGGGTAAAACCTTTACGCAGAAATGTGTGGTTCACTTTCTTTATGTCTATTATCATCAATGTGGGAATGTGGTTTGAGCGTTTCGTGATTATTGTAACATCTGTTCATCGTGATTATCTTCCGTCCGCATGGGCATACTATTCGCCTACATGGGTAGAAATCAGTTTCTTTATTGGAACCCTGGGATTGTTCTTAACACTTTTCCTTCTTTTCGCAAAAACACTTCCGGTGATTGCGATGGCGGAAACCAAACATATTTTGAAAATTGCAGGTGATTCACAGAAAGCGGCGGCAGCCCATTCACACGGACATAGTGCACCTTCAATGACATTTCAGGCAAATCATCCTAATCATGAGTAATAAATATATCGTAGGCATTTATGGTGACAGCGAAGTTGTTGTCAATGCAATTAAAAAAATCCGTAGCAACGGAGTAAACGTCCATGATGTGATGTCGCCTCATGCAGTTCATGGAATAGATGATGCACTTGGGTTAAAGGAATCAAGACTGCATATCACCGGCTTTATTTATGGATTGTTCGGAACATCCGTTGCCTTTTTCTTTATGACATGGGTGTTTGTAGTTGATTGGCCTCTAAACTTTGGTGGTAAACCGTATTTCTCATTCCCTGCATTCATCCCGATTATGTTTGAATTTACAGTACTGTGTTCTGCCATTGGTATGACATTGACATGGCTGATTCGCTGCCGGATGTATCCAGGTAAACTTCGTGAAGTATTGGATCCGCGAACAACGGACGATAAATTCGGCGTAGTATTTAATGTGGATGAAAAAACTTCTTCGGCGGAAATTGACAAGATTAATCAACTGCTGAAAGAAACGGGGGCAGAAGAAATTAAAGAGAGAGAATTAAAGAGAAGATATTAATTATGAAAAGAAACAGCATTACGATAACTCTGGTGATAGCGATAGTTCTCGCTTTCCAGACTTCTTGTATGAACGACAAGAAACTTCCCGGCAGAGAATATATGCCTGATATGACTCACTCTGTCGCTTATGAAACGTATGCACCTAACCGCTTTTTCCCCAATGGCACAAATGCAGGGAATCCGGTAGGTGGAACAATTCCGCTTTATCAGGGAGTAATTGGAGAGGAAAGCCATTACCGTCCTTTCCCCTACCCAAACACCAATGAAGGTTACGAGGCGGCAGGAAAGGAGTTGATAAATCCCATTACACCGGACTCGCTCCATTTGGCGGAAGGAAAAAGATTGTACGGAATATATTGTGCCATTTGTCATGGTGATGATGGAAAAGCAAGTGGACATATAGTAGTAGGAGATAATGTAACCTCTAAGTACCCACCTCCGCCTTCTTACTTTTCGGATAACTTACTACATCTTCCTGAAGGAAAAATGTTTTTCTCGGCTCACTATGGAAAAAATCTGATGGGATCTTACTCTACACAACTCGACAGAAATCAGATGTGGGAAGTAATCGCTTATGTAAAATCCATGCAGGCAGATTATATTAAAGCAAATCCTTCTTCAACTTCAGCAAGTACTACAAAACAATAATCAGTCAGAAAAATAATTCTCAATGAACGAAACATTTAGCTTCCCGTCAAAACTAAAAACGATCAGCTTCGCTCTTATGGTAATAGGGCTTGTTGCATTAATCGCAGGATTTGTAGTTTACAAAGGCGACGAAATCAACCGTGTTTGGGCAAACCTGTTATTGAACAGCGTATTTTTTCTGGGTATCGGAATGGGCGTTGTGTTTTCTATTGCAGCACACTATCTCGGATGGGGCGGATGGGGAATAGTTATTAAAAGAGTGAAAGAGGCTTTTATCGGATGGATGCCGGTTATTTCGGTTGTACTTCTTTTAGTTTTAATTTTCGGTCATCATAGTCTGTATGAATGGACACATGAAGAAGCAAAGAACGACCCTGTTATAGCAGGCAAATTAGGTTATCTGAATCTTCCCTTTTTCTTTATCCGCTTTGCTATTTTCTTAGGTGTGCTGGTTGGATGTGCGCTACTGCTGAGAAAAGCATCTTTGAAAGAAGATACATTACAGGAAGGAGATACCTCCATGTATAAAAGAAGTTTGGTTATTGCTTCTGTATTCATTCCATTTTTTGCTGTTTACATTTCTGTTTCTGCGTGGGACTGGCTGATGTCAATAGACACTCACTGGTACAGCACTATGTATGGATGGTACAGCTTTTCGAGTTTCTGGGTTGCTTCTATTGCAGCGCTGACACTTATTGTTATTTATGTAAAGAAAAGAGGAGGACTGCAGATGGTTAATGACAATCATTTGCATAATCTTGGATTAATGATGTTTGCGTTCAGTATATTCTGGACATACTTAATATTCTGCCAGTTCATGTTGATTTGGTATGCCAATATACCGGAAGAAACTATTTATTTCCAACAGAGATATGAAAGTTATGGAGTTCTGTTCTATGCTATTTTTATCATCAACTTTGTACTTCCGTTTCTGTTACTCATGTCAAGAGATGCAAAACGCAATATGGGTCGCTTAGTACTTGTTGCATGGATTATTCTTATTGGACATTTTATTGATTTTTATTTAATGGTTATGCCGGGAACTGTTGGTGAAAAACACGGATTCGGATTTCTTGAAATAGGACTGCCTTGCTTATTTACAGGAGCATTGATTTATGTAGTGTTTAGTCAATTAGCAAAAGCTCCTTTAGTAGCAAAGAATCATCCATTCCTTCAGGAGAGCATACATCATACAATTTAATCCTTGTTCTGTATTTTGGCATACAGTAAAATAGATGTTTTGGATTCGTTTTGATTTTTAATTAGTTACGTTCATTTTTTAAAATAAGCATTAAATAATGAACTCAAATAAAAAAAGGTTGTTGAAACATTGTTTCAAAAATCTACTTGATAGTTTCTTTTCAGTTCAACCCTATGTAATCTTTTGACACTATGACCATTTACCTGATCATTGCTGCCGTAATCTTATTCGGCATCCTGCTTTTTCAGATTGCAAAATTAAATGAATATGTAGCACAGATCCGTGGCGAGGAGAAAGCAAATTATGACACCGATGCACTAAACGGAAAGTTGTGGGTTGTTTTCGGCGTATTGTTTCTTGTCATAGCAACATGGAGCGCCATTCACTTCAGCGACAGATACCTCCCTGAATCAGCTTCAGAACACGGACACTGGATTGATTCCATGTTTAACACCACTTTGCTTTTAACAGGAATAGTTTTCTTTCTAACCCATATAGCGCTGTTTTACTTCGCATGGAAGTATAGCAGTAAAAAAGGAAAAGTTGCGTATTACTATCCTGAGAACAATAAATTAGAAATGCTGTGGACAATTATCCCCGCCGCCACACTTACTGTTCTTATAGTTATTGGATTATACAATTGGTTCCGCATTATGGGTCCGGCTCCCGACACTGCCAGGGAAGTGGAGATTACAGGGAGACAGTATAACTGGTTTATCCGTTATCCGGGAAAAGATGGTGAACTCGGAAAAAAACAATTTAATTTGATTGATGATGTGAACTCGCTGGGATTGGATTTTAATGACCAGAAAGCATTAGATGATGTAATGACTAATGAATTACACTTTGAAGTGAATAAGCCCTATATACTCAGAATCGGTTCGCGTGATGTGATTCATAGTGTTGGACTAAATCACTTTAGGATAAAGATGGATGCTATGCCGGGAATTCCGACACACTTTTGGTTCACACCTACAATTACAACAGATGAGATGCGGAAGAAAACCAATAACCCGAATTTCAATTATGAAATGAACTGCGATATGCTTTGCGGTAAAGGACACTCTGCAATGAAAGCGATGGTGTATGTTGATACGCATGAACAATATCAGGCATGGCTTGCCAAGCAGCCGTCATTTTATGAAACAGCCATTAAAGGAACAGATGAAGAAAAGAAATTTAACAAGCCGTCATTAGCAAATGTTGTAACATCTGCAACCGCACCGGATAATCTCTAAAACACTTATAACAATGAGCATTACTACTCAGCAAAATCAAGGAGTTAAAACTTACACAGGAGATTCTACCCATCATCAGGATTCAGAGGGTGTAATTCACTATGATGCAGAAACGCATGGTGAACATCATGAGTTGAATTTTATTCAGAAATATATATTCAGTCAGGATCACAAAATTATCGGTAAGCAGTTTCTTATCACCGGAATGTTTTGGGCAATTATAGGTGGAGCGCTTTCTAATCTTTTCAGAATGCAGTTAGGTTTTCCGGGAACTAAACTACATTTCCTTACTTCATTGTTTGGAGAGAGATGGGCACCGGAAGGAGTAATGACTCCTGATTTTTACAATATGCTAATTACTATGCACGGGACTATCCTTGTATTCTTTGTGCTAACTGCAGGATTAACCGGAACATTTGCTAACTTTCTGATTCCACTGCAATGCGGAGCGAGGGATATGGCTTCTCCCTTTCTTAATATGCTTTCCTATTGGATATTCTTCTTAGCAGGAGTAATTATGTTTAGTTCATTTTTCCTTCCCGACGGCGCTGCTGCTCCGGGATGGACAATCTATCCACCATTAAGCGCTATTCGGGAAGCATCTCCCGGGTCAGGCAGGGGGATGGACCTTTGGCTAATAAGTATGGCGTTGTTTATCATTTCCAGTCTTCTGGGTGGGCTGAATTATATAACAACAGTATTAAATCTCAGAACAAAAGGAATGGCAATGTCAAAATTGCCTTTGACGGTTTGGGCATTGTTGATTACTGCTGTAATAGGGCTCCTTTCGTTTCCGGTTTTACTTGGTGCTGCAATTCTCCTGATTTGTGACAGAACGCTTGGAACAAGTTTTTACCTGCACGATATTTATATCAGTGGAGTAGGGGCAATGCCTCATTCCGGGGGCAGTCCAATCCTGTTCCAGCACTTATTTTGGTTTCTTGGTCATCCTGAAGTGTATATTGTTATTTTGCCGGCATTTGGAATTATTTCCGAGATACTTGCTACTTATTCACGAAAGCCCATTTTTGGTTATCGTGCCATGGTACTCTCCATGTTTGCTATTGCAACTCTTTCATTAACTGTATGGGCACATCACATGTTTGTTACAGGAATGAATCCATTTGTAGGTTCTGTATTTGTATTTCTTACCTTATTGATTGCCGTTCCATCAGCCATTAAAGTATTTAACTGGCTGGCTACACTCTGGGCAGGCAGTATCCGCTATACACCTGCAATGATGTTTGCAGTAGGATTTATTTCGATGTTTATCTCCGGAGGGCTAACAGGAATTTTTGTTGGCAATTCTGCGCTTGACATCCAGTTACATGACACCTATTTTATAATTGCACACTTCCATATTGTAATGGGTGTTGCAGCATTCTTTGGAATGTTTGCAGGCATTTATCACTGGTTTCCTAAAATGTTCGGACGCTTTATGAATAGTACGCTGGGCTTTGTTCATTTTTGGGTTACTATGATTGGTGCGTATGTTATTTTCTGGCCTATGCACTATGAAGGAATGGCAGGAATGCCTCGCAGGTATTACACATTTGAAGCGTTTGAGACCTTTAATAAATTTGGAACACTTAACGAAGTGATCAGCGCTGCAACAGTAGTTGTGTTTCTTGCTCAGTTGCTTTTTGTTTTCAATTTCCTTTACAGTATTTTCAAGGGTAAAAAGGTAACTGATAAAAATCCATGGAAATCAAACACACTGGAATGGACAACAGAAGACATTGTTCCCGGACATGGTAACTGGAAAGGAGAAATACCAACAGTTTACCGCTGGCCATACGATTACAGCAAAGACGGTGAAGACTTTATTCCGCAGACTGAACCGATGCGACCGGGTGAAACACAAATGCACCATTAATAAAATACAGTTATTCCGGACGAAAAGAATGACCTCACTGTAACAGCAAAGGTTCTACTAAGTTCAGGATAGATTTAATATACAGTATAATGAAGGCAGAAAGGTTAGAACACACAACAGATTTTTTTTCGGCTATCAAGGCAAAGATTAGCGACTATGGTCAGTTGATGAAGTTTCGTTTGTCTGCATTGGTGGTTTTTTCTTCAGGATTAGGATTTCTGATGGGAACTGCGGGAAATATCAATTGGTGGGATTTATTTATGATTTGTTTAGGGGGGTTATTGACTACCGGCGCTTCCAATGCAATTAATCAAACAATTGAAAAAGATTTCGACAGGATGATGCAGCGCACGATGAACCGCCCGCTTCCTGCTGAAAGAATGACACCCATTGAAGCCATGTTGTTCGCCGGCGCTTCTGCTGTTACAGGAATCGGAATTTTATGGATTCATTTTAATCAGTTGGCTGCATTGTTCAGCGCGGTTGCATTGATATCTTATGCGTTCATCTACACACCGATGAAAAGATTTTCTCCTATTGCGGTTTATATGGGAGCTATTCCCGGTGCGCTTCCGCCGCTGATTGGTTATGTGGCAGCTACCAATACACTTACTGAATTTGCCGGAGCATTATTTCTGTTACAGTTCATCTGGCAGCTTCCTCATTTTTGGGCTATTGCTTGGGTGGCTTATGATGATTACATGAAAGCAGGATACAAATTGCTGCCATCCCGCGAAGGAAGAAACAAATTCAGTGCGATGCAGAATATTATTTACATCCTTATTTTGTTTCCGGTGAGTTTGATTCCGATGAGATTGGGAATGAGCGGATCCGTTTCTGCTGTAATATTGATACTTGCAGATGCCGTGTTTCTTTATCAGGCAATTAATTTGTACAGAAAATGTTCAATGAGTGCAGCTAAGCAGTTGATGTTTGGTTCATTCATTTATCTCCCGATTGCTTTACTTGCACTTTATTTTGATAAACTATGATATAACATAAAATGGAGGCAACAGTTCAACGGCAAAATAAAATCCACCCTCATCGTTTCATGCTTTGGCTTGCTATAGCAGGAATGATTATGCTGTTTGCTGCACTAACTTCTGCATATATAGTAAGACAAGCTGCCGGTGATTGGAGAAATATTAATCTGCCGGTAATATTTTGGATAAACACTATCATAATTCTTTTGAGCAGCGCTACCATCCATTGGGCATACAACTCATATAAAAAGAATAACGGCGACACTTATAGAACAGCTATTACACTGACTACCATTTTAGGCGCTGCATTTTTAGTCGGGCAATATATCGGATGGGTTCAACTCAGTAATAATGGAGTTTACATTGATGGAAATCCTGCCGGTTCTTTTATCTATGTAATTTCAATGGTACATGGCATGCACATTTTAGTTGGCGTAATTGCTTTATTAGTTTCAACCATACGCGCCTACACTAAACCTTTTGATCCGGGCAGATTGATAAGAGTGGAATTAATTACTACTTATTGGCACTTTGTAGATTTCCTTTGGATTTATCTTTTCATTTTCTTTCAAATAAAATTTTAGTAATAACGAATTAAACTAAAAATATGGCAGAAGCAACTATAACAAAAACAGGAACTAATCCGTGGAGCGGCGGAAGTTCTCCTTTTAAGGTAAGTTGGGGAAAACTGATGATGTGGTATTTCCTTGTAGGAGATTCATTTTCATTTGCCACATTCCTCATTACTTACGGCGCCTTGCGGTTCAGCTACGACGCATGGCCTAACCCGAATCATGTGTTTAACAGTTTCCCGGGATTTGGAGACGCAAATCTTCCGCTGATGTTTGTGAGTTTGATGACCTTCATTCTCATTATGAGTAGTGTTACAATGGTGCTTGCTGTGCATTATGGCAATGCAGAAAGAAATAAAAAGAAGGTTGCCGTCTGGTTGGGGTTGACTATTCTCGGAGGAATCGCCTTTTTAAGTTGTCAGGCAATAGAGTGGACTCACTTAATTCATGAAGGATTGACTTTACATTCTGTACCTGAGAAATTTTATAGCGGAGCATTACCTTCTTATCCAAGTGCGGCTTTCGGATGGTTGTTTTTTATCATAACAGGATTTCATGGATTTCATGTTTTTACAGGAGTAATAATTAATATTGTTGTTTGTAATAAGGTTCTCAGAGGCGACTATGATCGCAAAGGCAGCTATGAGATGATAGAAAAGGTGGGACTCTACTGGCACTTTGTTGATTTGGTGTGGGTATTTGTCTTTATGGCATTTTACCTTTTGTAACAAATAAAATTCTAAAACTTAAATAAAATGAGCAACGCACACGCACAAAATTTTGACATGGTAAAAGCGATTTGGAGAACCTGCGCTATTCTCTCTGTCATTACAGTAGCAGAAATTCTGTTTGCAATTTTTCTGACTGGGCATATACC
This sequence comes from uncultured Bifidobacteriaceae bacterium, assembly GCA_964424455.1. GTDB lineage: Bacteria > Bacteroidota > Bacteroidia > Chitinophagales > UBA10324 > CAYRJA01. The sequence goes on along the minus strand of CAYRJA010000031.1, from coordinate 4,048 downwards.
TCAAATGGCTTTAAACATCTTTTATATTGCTATGAGTTGCGCCAAGGCATTTTATATTGTCGGTACTTTCATGCACCTGAAGTTTGAACTCAAGCACCTGATTGTTACAGTACTTATTCCTATCACACTGCTGATTTATGCACTTTTCATTATGCTGGCAGAAGGAGATTCCTGGCAAAACCTGAGAAACTTCTAAGCGAGGAATGAGTCAATCCCGGTTTTACAGAACTTTTGCAGTGCTATTGGTGCTGCTTATGCCGTTTGGATTTTTTATTTATTTCGAGATGACTAAAAAGGAGCCGCCAAAGCCATCTGCGGTTTATGGTACAGTTCCATATTACAAACTGGAAAATCAGTTTGGCGATACCATTACCTCCGACGATATGAAAGGATATATTTATGTATCCGATTTCTTTTCCACTAACGATTTGCAGGAGAGTAAAAAACTTACTGCGGTATTATCAGGAATTCAGGATTCATACAAATCGGAAGTTAAAATAAGAGTCATTTCATTTTCTGTTGACCCATCCAGAGATTCTTTATCAGCGCTGAATCAATATGCACGTCAGCACAAAGCAGCTCCGAATAAGTGGTTCTTTCTGAGAGGTGGAGAACAGGATATGGTCAACCTTGCAAAAAACGGATTTAAAGTTTCTCTGATACCGGACAGCAGCGGTTCAGGGTTTGCTTATTCTCCTCAACTTGTAGTTGTAGATGGCGGCGGGAAAATACGCGGCTACTATGATACAGTGAATCAGCCGGCATACCTTGATTCACTTTACAACAACTTGGAGCGGCTGCTTGTTGAAAAGCCAAGATAGCTTTTATATTGCTGTAAAAAATCCGGGATAAATCTCTCTGATGAAGCACAAATCATACAATATTCCGATTGTCATTGTATCCATAGCTGTCCCATTATTGATAGCGGCGCTTTTCCTTTTGAATCCTTCTTCCGCAGAAACAGGACTCAACATAAAACTCATTCCGGCATTTAATGCGTCAATTAATTTTACTGTAACACTATTACTGCTGCTGGGATATTATTTTATGATGACCAAACGAATCGTTTATCATAAATACACCATGATAACTGCTTTCTGTTTATCAGCGCTTTTTCTGATTCTATATGTGATTTATCATTCTTCAGCGCCGGAAACAAAATTCGGAGGAACAGGATGGATTCGCACAGTTTACTTCTTTATTCTGATTACACACATCATTCTTGCTGCTGTAATAGTGCCGATGATTTTATTTACTCTCCTTCGCGGATTGCAGGAGCGGTTCGATAAACACAGAAGGATAGCCAAATGGACATGGCCTCTGTGGTTGTATGTTTCTGTAACAGGAGTGATGATATACCTGCTGCTTTCGCCTTATTATACTTAGTTTGCTTTGTTCCCGCATAGATGCAGAGGACTTTGCGGAAACGGAAAACAGTGAGAGATGGGACGGTGTTACAGTAAAGACGGAAGATTTCGTACTGAAAACCCTCCTGCGACAGAATATTTACGGGGAGTACAACCAGCGCCTGTGAACTAAATTTTGTGGGTAGGGGAACCTGTGTGTCTGATAATTAAAAACAACTGTAAAGAAGGTGAACAGTTGTGTTACAAAAAAAAGCAAGCACTCTCGCTTGCTCCAATACCTTCCACTCGCTTGACGACATTTCCATAATACCAGATCCGGTTACGCCTGCCACGGTTTCGTTCAACAAAGTTTTCATCTCGTGCCCTACGGGCAAGACGAAAACTTAGTTATTGGCAGCTGGGCTTTTCTATTCAATTTTCATTCCGTTAATGTTATTGTCTATTAAGTATTGTTTTAGTTCGGGGTGAAGTTTTGAAACCTTTTTGTCAATAAATTCTTGAACAAAAGGTGTAACAAAATACTGACAATCATCAGGTGGTTTTATGTTACTATCCAAATGGTCAATTAAATCAGTAGAAGAAATCAACGATGATTCACCATTAAAAGTAGAACAAGAAAAAAAGAAGAAATGTATGATGTCCGAATATTAATGTTTTCTAAATGAATTTTGACGTTCTTGTCGTTGTGTAAAATAAAGTTTTGAAGCGTAAAGTGTTTACTGTTATTGTGAACATAATTATTAAGTCTAACTCTCAGTTTTTCCCAATAGTCTTGCAATTTGTAATCTGTTAGAATTTGACTGATATTGCTATTTTGTTTTAGAACTGTCATATAATTTCCAAATTCCAATTTCTTTTTAATTGGGCGTACTAACTCGCTAACGGTATTATTTAGCCAAGCTTCAACGGCTTGCTCGTCTTCCGTTAAAACACTATTTAAGCGAACATTTAAAAATGCTTCGCTAAATTTTTCTGCGTTCTCAAAACTGATTTTTTCCAAATCTTCTTCAACAAAAGGTTTTCTGTTGTTGATTATGTTAAGAATAAATACATAAAGCACTAAATCATCTCTTAATTTTCTTACAAGTGTGTTTGCATCAGAAAAACTTCCTATTGAACAGCACAATTTTATGCTCTTTAATGTTTGGGCGGAACTATCAATTAAACTTGTGTCTAAAATATAGCTTCTGTTGCCTACCATAAATGAAACAAGACGACCATTGTAAAAGAATAATTCGGATAAGGATTGAAAGAAATCATTATAGTAGTCCAATTCTATTGAGAATTGCTTGTATTCATTGGTATCACTTACGTTTACTTCTCTTTCAGAATTTAACTCCATAGTTTATTTTCCTTCTAAAATTTTCAATAACTTTTCATTCAAATACAATTTTTCTTTCCCAACTTTTACCGATTTTAAAAATCCGTTTTCTTCCAATGTTTGTAAGTAGTTTCCAACTGTTTTAGGATTACCGATATTTTCATCAATCAAGTGTTGGCGTTTGGTATATGGTAAACGGAACAAAATTTCAATCAAGTCTTTTGAATAAATTTTCGGAAGTTTCTTTTTGATTTCTTCTGCGGTTTTATCCATTGTGGTTGTGATTTTATTCAAGCGTTCCAAACCTTTGGTTGATGTTTCTTCAATCATATCCAACATATACAAAATGTAGGCTTCCCATTCGTTATTTTCGGTTACGCCTCGCAAACTTTTGTAATAATCTGCTTTGTGTTTGATGATGTATTCACTCAAATAAATTGCAGGCGTATCAAGCAAACTCGAAAGTTTGAGATACAGTAATAATAAAATTCTTCCTGTTCTTCCGTTACCGTCCGAAAATGGGTGAATGGCTTCAAATTGATAGTGCATTAAAGCCATTTTTATCAATGGGTCAATGCTTTCATCCCCGTTAATAAACTTTTCCAAGTTTGCCAATTTCTCACGAATTATTGGCTCTCCGCTTGGTGGCGTGTAAATTACTTCACCTTTTGTGTTGCTTAATGTTGTTCCGGGGGTAACCCGAATGGAAGCGGTGTTTTGTTTGATACATTGTACAATGCTAATACAAAGATTTGTTGTAATAAACGGCTTTTTCTTTAACTGTTCCAATCCCAACCAAAGTGCCTCTTTGTAACTTAAAACCTCTTTCGTAGCTGAATTTTCTACTTTTCTGTCGGCTACTAACGATTTGTAAAGTTCATCGTTTGTTGTGATGATGTTTTCAACTTCCGAACTCGCTTTTGCTTCTTGTAAATATATCGTGTCCAAGAACAAAGTCGGGTTTGGTAAGTTCAAAAGTGTTCCATTCAGTTTAGCCAATGCTCTACCTGCTGAAATCGTTTTGCGAAGTATTTCTTTTGTTTCTATATCTGCCTTTGGCGGCAGCAATGGCAGTTCGTTATACGGTATTTCTCTGTTGAATTTGCCCATTTTGTTCAAGTGTAAGTTTTACTCTCGTTTCTATTATAAGGGCAAGAATACGACTTTTTTACTCTTGTTCAACAAGCAGAGGTAAAATTTACCCTCGTTCGTTTTTTTGCTTATTTCCCCGATTTTCTTCTGTTGTCGTCCTTACACAACATTTGACAGTTGTCAGCCGAAGTTTTTCCGCCTAAATGCCAAGGCGTAATACCAATTATAGATCATAAATAGTCTGAAAAGAAGACAGGTAAAATTCATA
>CAYRJA010000030.1:0-30310 GCA_964424455.1 uncultured Bifidobacteriaceae bacterium | reverse complement strand
ACTTGTGGAAATCCTATCTTTCTCAAGAATTGAAAAAACCTACAATCGGGTTTGCATAAGTCCTATATTTATCTGTATTCAATTCAGGGTTGATTTAGAACCTGATTTGTAGTTAGTTAATAGGATATGATATAACATTCGATTAATGAAAGACTGCTTATGTCTGGAATTTTCAGATTATACCCAGAACTAAATTTCCTGACACAACTCAATCAATACGCCGTTGGTGCTTTTCGGATGAAGAAAGCAAACTAATTTATTGTCTGCGCCTTTTTTAGGTTTTTCATTCAGCAGTGTAAACCCTTCCGACTGCAATCGCTTCATTTCTGCTTCTATATCTTCAACTTCATAAGCAATGTGATGAACGCCTTCTCCTTTCTTCTCTAAAAATTTTCCAATAGGTCCATTTGTATCGGTGGTTTCAAGTAGTTCAATTTTTGTTTCTCCCAATTGAAAAAAGGAAGTGTTCACCTTTTCAGATTCTACCGATTCAATTTTGTAATGCACCTTACCGAATAGTTTTGCAAATAGTGTATTCGACTCCTGAAGATTTTTTACCGCAATTCCAATGTGTTCTACTTTTTTAAACATGTAATGTATTTCCACAAAGTTGCACCTTTTCGGTAACTTTGAAACCATAAATATCATTCACAGCAGAGAGAACAGAGTTGGAGTTCAGATGATTTACTCTAACCGGCAAGACAAATAAAAAAATGAGGCTTCCTGTTTACTTAGATTATAATGCCACTACTCCCGTTGATTCGCGGGTGCTGGAGGCAATGCTTCCTTACCTGAGTGAAAAATTTGGGAATCCTGCAAGTGTGAATCACAGCTATGGATGGGTTGCGGCAAGTGCGGTAGAACAGGCAAGACAACAAGTAGCAGAATTGATTTATGCAGAGCCACGTGAAATTGTTTTTACTTCCGGCGCAACCGAGTCAGATAATCTTGCGCTGAAAGGTGTGTTTGAAGCATATCAATCGAAAGGAAATCACATCATCACTGCTGTAACAGAGCATAAAGCGGTGTTGGATTCCTGTCATCATTTGGAAAAACTCGGAGCAACTGTAACCTATTTGCCGGTAGGAGCAGACGGGTTAATTGATATTGAAGAATTAAAGAAAGCGATTACCGATAAAACCATTCTTGTTTCTGTCATGTATGTAAATAACGAAACAGGAGTGATTCAACCGATAAAAGAAATTGCAGCCATAGCACATGCTCATGGCGCTCTGATGATGAGCGATGCCACACAGGCAATGGGTAAAGTTCCTGTAAGTGTAACAGATAATGGCATTGATTTAATGGCATTTAGCGGGCATAAGATGTATGGACCGAAAGGAATAGGTGCATTATATGTAAGAAGAAAAAATCCGCGCGCAGCGCTTATTGCCCAGTCAGACGGAGGCGGACATGAACGTGGTTTCCGTTCCGGCACTTTAAATGTTCCGGGAATTGCGGGAATAGGTAAAGCGGCTGAAATTGTAAAAGAAGAAATGAAGAATGAAGTGTTACAGATAACCTCCCTCAGAAATAAATTAGAAAAGGAATTACTCTCCTTACCCCAAACCAAACTTAACGGACACTTAACCCAAAGAGGACCCAACACATCCTACATTTCATTTTTAGGAATTGATTCTGAAGCATTGATTGGCGAAGTGAATAATGATATTGCCGTGTCATCCGGCTCGGCTTGTTCGAGCGAATCTATGAGCCCGTCGCATGTTTTAACCTCTATGGGATTAAAAGATTCAGAAGCACAAACCACCATCCGTTTTTCTCTGGGAAGATTTACTACTGAAGAAGAGATTGATTATGCTGTAACAAAGATGAAAAGTGCAATTCATAAACTGCGCGAAGGCTCACCCCGATGGGCGGCGTTAAGTAAAAAGCAAGCGGATTAATATATTCCGGCTTACTATTTCTTTAAAGCTGAAAGATATTTATATCCTTCATCAGTAAGTTCTCTGTACTGAACCTTATTATTCAGAACAAATGCAATATGTCTGCAATCAGGTTGAAGATTAAATTCAGTATCAATTAATGTTTCACCTTTGCTTTTGAAACGGATAGTGCCGTCGTATCCGCATTTCAGTGGTTTGGCTTCTTTGTCAGACACGAAGCTCTCAATTTTTTCCAGTTCCTCTTTATCTACAATTGTAACAATTGAAATACTTTTATCAGTACTGTCTTTGTTGTAAAACTGAATCTGTGCTTCGTCGGCACGACTTAATATTCCGGTTATCCAAAATTGATTGCATGAAGTAATGAATGTAAACAGCAGACAACAAATGACAAACTGAATCTTGCTGTCTTTAAAAAATCCATTTAAAATTTTCACCTTCCTAATTTCTTTAAACATACAAAGGGAACTGTTTCATAAATTCATTTACCTCTTTCTTAGTAGCAGAAATGAGTGATTCATTATCAGCATCAAGAATAATTTTATTAATCCATTCTGCAATTTGTTCCATGTGCTGTTCTTTCATTCCACGCGATGTTACAGCAGGAGTGCCGATACGAATTCCAGAAGTAACGAACGGCGAACGGTCATCAAACGGAACCATGTTTTTATTCAAAGTAATATCTGCTTTTACCAAAGTATTTTCTGCTTTTTTACCGCTGATATTTTTGTTGTGCAGGTCTATCAGCATCAGGTGATTATCTGTTCCGCCGGAAATAATCTGAAAGCCGCGGCTAACCATTGCCTTCGACAGCGCCTGTGCATTTTTTATAATTTGTCCGCAGTATGATTTATACTCATCCGTCAATGCCTCTCCGAAAGCAACCGCTTTTGCTGCTATAATATGTTCTAACGGACCACCCTGTGTACCCGGAAAAACTGCTCCATCCATCAGCGATGACATCATTCTGATTTCGCCCTTCAGAGTTTTTAACCCAAAAGGATTTTCAAAATCTTTTCCCATCAAAATCAATCCGCCGCGCGGACCACGCAAAGTTTTGTGAGTGGTAGAGGTTACAAAATGACAATGAGGCAACGGGTCAACCAGAAATTTTGTGGCAATCAATCCTGCCGGATGAGCAATGTCCGCCATCAGAAAAGCGCCCACTTTATCCGCTATGGCACGGAATCTTTTGTAGTCCCAATCCCTTGAATAAGCAGAAGCGCCGCAGATAATCAGTTTTGGTTTCTCTGTTACAGCAATCTGCTCTACATGGTCCATGTTGATTTGTCCGGTTTCTTTTTCTACTCCATAGAAAGACGGCTGGTAAAGTTTACCTGAGAAATTTGCAGGAGAACCGTGTGTTAAATGTCCGCCATGAGATAAGTCCAATCCAAGAATTTTATCGCCGGGCTGTAACACCGCAAGCATCACCGCGGCATTTGCCTGAGCGCCCGAATGTGGTTGCACATTTGCATAGGCAGCGCCAAAAAGATTTTTAATTCTGTCAATTGCCATTTGCTCCACTTCATCCACCACTTCACATCCGCCATAATACCGGCGACCCGGATAACCTTCCGCATATTTGTTGGTCAGGCAGGTTCCCATGGCATCAATTACTTGCTGACTTACAAAATTTTCAGAAGCAATCAGCTCAATACCGCGGCGCTGTCTTTCTTTTTCTTTTTCAACGAGCGCAAATAACACCTTATCTCTTTGCATATATTATTTTTAGTCAGGCAAATGTATAAGAAGAAAATTCAGTAGCGGCTGTTTTGGTTCTTATTTATTTCTGTTTGGAGAATACTAATATCAAATCATCATCACCCCCAAACCTTTGTTCCCTCTGTACAGTTTTTACAAATATCAATTTCGCTCCTTGACTTTATAATTGCTCGACGGAAGCGATAGTAGTGTTCTCCCTGCCACAAATCAGCAAATTTTTCTTTTTGCAAATTACCTAAACGGTGCTTTGCATCTTTATCAAAACAACAGGGAACAACTTTTCCATCCCATGTAATTACGCAGGAGTGCCACAGCTTCCAGCAACTGTTTGCCAATTTGTTTTTTATCTGATAAGAGCCGTCAGTCTGTTTTTTATAGCGGGAAAATTTTTCATCATGCGGAATCAGCGGACTGCCTTTTTTATAGTTATAAATCTGAGCCGTCTTGAATCGCACTTCATCTGCTCCGATTGATTTCCCTAATTGCTTCACCTCTTCCATTTGATGTTCATTAGGAGCAACCACCAAAAACTGAAAAATGATGTTCGGAGTTTTTGATTTCAGTTCTTTTTTCCATTTCACCACATTGCGTGCGCCCTGTAACACTTTCTCTAAATTTCCTCCCACTCTGTATTGCTGATAAACTTCCTGAGTAGTGCCGTCAATAGAAATAATCAAACGGTCAAGCCCTGATTCAATAGTTTTGCGTGCATTCTCATCATTAAGATAATGGGCATTGGTAGAAGTGGCAGTATAGATTTTTTTGGAAGAGGCGTATTTCACCATTTCCAGAAACTTGGGATTCAGATACGGCTCTCCCTGAAAATAAAAAATCAGGTAGAGTAATTCTTTATGCAGTTCATCAATAGTCTTTTTAAAGAAACCCTCTTCCAACATTCCGGTTTCACGAGTAAAAGCACGCAGCCCGCTTGGACATTCAGGACAACGCAGGTTGCAGGAAGTTGTCGGCTCAATTGAAATGGAAATAGGCAGCCCCCATTGGATGGCTTTGTGCCGCCACTTTGAAATATAATAAGAACTCAAAACTTGTATTGCGTTCCATATCCGTCGCAAAGTAAGTTTTGAAACAAGATTAACTGTATCAGTAAAATTAAAAATCATTATTCAGAAATATATCTGTAACAGCAAAAGAGAAAATATCCATTTATACTATTCCGTATAAAAACTTTAGACAGACTCCGATTCTCTCTGTGTTACACTTATTCATACTTATAAAATCCTTCTCCCGATTTTTTACCCAGCTTTCCTTCATCTGTCATTTTTTGCTGAGTCTCACTCGGTTTAAATTTGGGATTATGATTCATTAATTCATACAGTGACTTTGTTACATTCAGGTTGGCATCTACTCCAATCAAATCAATCAACCGGAAAGGTCCCATCTTAAATCCGGACGATTCAAGAAGGGTGTCAATAGTTTCTACATCAGCAATTCCTTCTTCCAGAATTTTAATCGGCTCAGTGTGAAACAGTTTTCCGATACGGTTTACAATAAAACCCGGGCGGTCTTTTGACATAACCGGTTCTTTCCCGAATCTTTTTACCAATTCATAAACTGTAACAGTAGTTTCATCCGAAGTTTTTTCACCTGAAATTACTTCCACTAACTTCATCAGATGAGCAGGATTGAAGAAGTGCATTCCCGCAATCCTCTCCGGACGAGAAATTCCATCTGCGATTTTTGAAATCGGAATAGAAGATGTGTTGGTTGCAAATATTGTATCATCACTGTTCAACTCGGAAAGCTTTTTGAATAAATCCTGCTTCACATCTAACTTCTCTATGATTGCTTCAATGATTACATCCGCTTTCAGCTCTTTGAAGTTAGTGGTGCAGCTTAGATTGGTTTGTGTCTGCTGTTTTTCTTCTTGTGAAATTTTTCCTTTCTCTACTGCTTTTGAAAGATTCCTTTCAATTTCCTTCATTCCCTTTGTAACAACGCTTTCTGAAATATCATACAAGACGGTTCCATATCCCGCTGAAGCCGCAACCTGAGCAATTCCTGCACCCATAGTTCCTGCGCCAATTACTGCAATACGCTTTATGTCTTCTATCTTTTTCACTGTATTTAGCGGAAGCGAAATTAAGTCTTCTCTGTAAATAAAATTGCCGGTACTGATTTCTCACCTACATTTGCGCTATTAATCAGATATGAAGAAGGTTATTTTATCATTGGTATTGATAGTATTTCTTTCACTCGCATACTATAATGAAGCGAGTGCACAATGTGCCTTGTGTAAAGCGAATGCCGAAACTTCATACAATGAAGGGAACAATACTGCAAAAGGACTTAACATCGGCATCATGTATCTGCTGATTATTCCTTATGCCATGGTTGGAGGGATTGGTTACTGGTGGTATGTAAAAAATAAAAAGCAGAAAGCAGAACAATAGTTACCTGCTTATTCAGTATAGTTCAGGTCTTTGCCATACGATTCCTTTATTCCGAAAATGGCAATAAAAGAAAGCAGTACGCATACAGCTCCAACTGTTACACCGGCAAACCACAATCCATAAGAAACATTTAATGAAACAACTGAAATACGTATAAGTTCTGTGGTACCGCGCACAAAATTAGGTGCCGTGGTTGTTACAGTAGCTCGCACATTTGTGCCAAACTGTTCAGAGGCGTTTGCCATAAAGACTGCCCACAAGCCACCCATGGAAATTCCGGTTAAGCCAATAACAGTATAAAAAATATCAGCGGAAACTCCGTGACAGGAAAAGAATAATATCATAAAAACAGCAAGCGAACCGGTGGCGAGAAGTAACGCTTTTTTTCTTGAACGTAGTTTCTGACTGATAATTCCAAATAACAGACTTCCGATTGATGCTCCCAAGTAATGGAACATTACCGATTTTCCGCCGGAAATTTTTTCAGTTATACCGAGTGCATCTCCGGCATATTTTTCCGACTGCACTGCCAACTGACTGATGACAAACCATACGGGGATACCAATAAGAATGCAGTACAAATATTTCTTAAACCTCCCGAATGAAGTGAATAAGCTGAGAAAATCGCCTCGTGTTACTTTTTCCTGTTTTGTTTGGTGAAACATTCCTGATTCATATACACTGATTCGCATAATCAGGAGCGCCAGTCCCAGTCCGCCACCAACAAAATAAGCCATCCGCCAGTCAAACCAATCGGCTACGAGGAAACCAAGCACGGCTCCGGCAATTCCTACTCCTGAAACAAAACTTGCTCCCATACCGCGTGATTCCTTAGTCATTACTTCAGAAACAAGAGTAATACCCACACCCAATTCACCGGCAAGTCCAAGTCCGGCAATAAAGCGCATCCATTTATATTGTTCTAATGTATGCACAAATCCATTGGCAATATTTGCAAGCGAATAAACCAATATAGTTAAAAACAAGGTGGATAATCTTCCTTTCTTATCGCCGAGTATTCCCCAAACAATTCCGCCTACCAGCATACCAATCATCTGAATACCCAGCAGCCGGCTGCCGACATCGAAAATCTGATCGTCGGGAATTCCAATACTTTGCAAGCTGGGCTTCATCACTATTCCGAAAAGAATTAAATCATAAATATCAACGAAGTAACCAAGAGCGGCAACTATTACAATCAGATTAGCAACTTTATGGGTGAGGTGATGCTGTTGAGTCAATCAATAATAATTTTGGTAAATATAAAAGTTTTGATAAACCAATAAAGCGGCGCTCAGTTTTTTATGCTGAACTCTAAAATCATTCCGGCGGTACTCCCTTCTCCGGTTTTTGAGGCAATAGTCAGTCTCCCACCTTGCTTTTCAACTGACCATTTCACAGAATGAAGACGGGTTAATATGGCTTGAAGTTTTTCATCTTCTGAACGATAAGAAAAGTTTTTTGACTGAACGGCAGCAATCAATGGTGAAGGAATACCGCTCCCTGAATCAGTTACTAAAAACTGAATGGCACAACTTGTTTCGTTTGCCTTCACCATTTTTAGTTTTAAGGTGATAGTTCCTTTGTCGGTTTGTTCGAGTGCATTGGTAAAAAGCTGTTCCAGCAAATCATTCAGCCGGCTGCGCTCACCAAAAATTTTATCCGGCAAACGGTCATCTGATTCTGTTACAAATGAAATATTCTTCTCGTTACACAACAACTTAAATTCTTTTGATAATTCTTCTGTATTCTCTCTTACTGAAAACCATTCCGGTTCTTCAACTAACAGAGCTTCCGGCTCAGGTGTTACAGCAGAAGTAACTGTAACAGCCGGGTCTTCAGTTTTTACTTCTTCACTTTCAGTAATAGTCTGTTCGGGAAGTGTTTCTTTTTCTGTTTCTGTAATTATTTCTTGTAGAGGAACTGGCTCTGTTACAGAAGTTATTTTTTGCTTTTCTTTTTTTGCTTTTCTGCGCTGTATCAGCCAGTCTATAAACAGCAACAAGGCAATCACAACGGCTATACCTATTAACAGGATAGCAAGTATTTGCTGGAAGGCGTAAATAGCCGGAGCAATTCTTTCAATTACCGGTTTTAATAATTCTTTTAAGAAAGATATGTCAGAAGCATTCATTGATAGAGAGGACGAACTTCCGTAATGTTTTTCACAAACAGGATAATTTTTTAAACGATTATTTTTCAGCTTAAATTATTGAGATGATATAGCAGTAGTGTTAAGTTTTATTGGATACCTGCGATTATCTTTGCCTGCCATTTATGCCGCCAATATCTAAAGCAATTCAAAAAGAGGAAAAAGCAGTTCTTGTTGCACTGATTCTGCCCGGTCAAACCGAGGAACAGGTAAATGAATATTTAGATGAACTTGCATTTCTTGCTGAAACCGCCGGCGCTGTTACACTCAAGCGGTTTACTCAGCGGGCACAACATCCGGAAGCAAGACACTTCGTAGGTGAAGGAAAGATTGAGGAGATTCGCCAATATGTAGAGCAAAAACAAATTGATCTGGTAGTTTTCGATGATGACTTGACCGGCTCACAGATTAACAATATCGAAAAAATTATGAAGGTGAAAATTGTTGACCGGAGCAATCTGATTCTCGACATTTTCGCCAGTCGCGCAAAAACTGCGCAAGCACGCACACAGGTTGAACTGGCTCAATTAGAATATTTACTGCCGCGGCTTCGCGGTATGTGGACTCACTTAGAAAGGCAGAAAGGAGGAATAGGTATGCGCGGACCGGGTGAAAAAGAAATTGAAACCGACCGGCGAATTGTGAAAACACAAATTGCCAAACTGAAAAGTGATTTGGAGAAAATTGACCGCCAGAGTTTCACTCAGCGGAAATCACGAGGAGAATTAATCCGTGTATCGCTTGTGGGCTACACGAATGTGGGCAAGAGTACTCTGATGAACCTTTTGAGCAAATCAGAAGTCTTTGCAGAAAACAAACTGTTTGCTACGCTGGATACCACTACCCGAAAAGTGGTGTTCAACAATATGCCTTTCCTATTGAGTGACACAGTAGGTTTTATCCGAAAGTTGCCTCATCATCTGATAGAAAGTTTTAAATCCACTTTGGATGAAGTGCGGGAGGCAGATATCCTGTTACACGTCATAGATATTTCTCATCTGAAATTTGAAGACCAAATCAGTGTAGTGAACGAGACATTGAACAGTTTGGATTGTAAGAACAAGCCGATGCTTTATGTTTTCAATAAAATGGATTTGTATGAGAAGCAAACCTTTGATGAGTTTTTACCTAAAGAAGTAAAGCGGGATCTGTTACGGGAATTGCGAAACCATTGGAGCACTAAAACATCAAACAATGCAGTGTTTATTTCTGCTGCACAAAAAGATAATGTGGATGAACTTCGTGAGATTCTGTTTAAGAAAGTGCGCGAACAATATGCTATCCGCTACCCGTATAAGACAGAGTTTTTCTACTAAGGGCAAACTTCAGTTATTGGAAAAGGGATATTTACATCCTATTGTTTTATTACTTTAATAATCCGCTCTATTTTATTTGACCTTATATGTAAGAAATAAATTCCGGCAGATAAATTTTTCAAATCCCACTGCATATTGGATGAGCTGTCATTAAACTTAAAATATCGCTCAATAATTTTCTGTCCCAAAACACTTGTAAGCAATAGTTTAAAGTCTGTTTTTATACCGTCCTTGATTTCAATATTTAATAAGCCATCCATTGGGTTTGGAAATATTAAAATGTCATTCTCAACATAATCGTTTGAAACATCAACTGCAATTAAACTATAACAGTCTGATGTATCACTGCATCCATTCTGAGTTATAACGGCAAAATAAATTCCATTAGAAGTAGCCGTAAAATCCTGATTTGTTGCCCCATTTATTAAAGAACCTTCACAATTCATCCATTGATATTCCGCCGGATATGCTATGGCTTTCAATTCAGAGGTGCCTTGAACGATAACAGAATCATTGGGCAATTGTTTCAGGGCAATATTTATACTATCAGTATTTCTACACCCATTTCCATCTGTAACAGTCAACCCGAAAGTGCCACCAGAGTTTATAGTTATCTCTTGTGTTGTATCGTTAGTTGACCATTTATAAGAAATAAAATCATTACCACCATCAAGTATTGCAATTGCATTTTCACAAATTGAATTTGGTCCATTAATCGTAACAGCAGGAATTGAATCTATTTTAATATAATCAGGAATGAAAGTCGAATCAGTGAGATTCTGCCAGGTATTTATGAGTGTTACGTCGTAATTACCTGCTGAATCATAATGAATCAATGGGTTTTCATCAGAAGAAATCGCCGGTGTTCCTCCTTCAAACTTCCATAGCCGACTAACAGGAGTTCCTTTTGATTCGTTAATGAATTGAATATCTTTATTTGCGCAGGATGAGATTGGATCTGCGGTAAATAAGGTTGTATCCTTCACAGCCCAAACCTTGCTTACACCTGTTACAATCGGTGGATTGTTATCAAAATAAATAGATGCTGTATTTTTTATAGTGTCATTTATCTGAATTGGGATTTTAGGTTTTATCCTAAACCAAATATGACCATCGCAGTTAATAGAATCTATACTTTTAGGAGTTAGTGAAATTGGCTGAAATAAAAATTGAAGCACGCTGTCATTACAAAAAGAAATAATGCAAGGGTGCGAAGAAGAAATAAACTCAAAAGAACGATGATCTAATTCTTTGGGCAAATAATCTCTTACCATCACTCGACTTGTATTGGCTGTCCCCGTATTTTCAAAATTGATATTGTAATTAAGATAGCAGTCATATCCTGCACTTACCTCTGGAGTTTCCACTAATTTATTATTGGGATCCCACGATATTCCTTTTATAACAACGGAAACTGAAGCATTGGCTTCGTTATTTTTTAAGTTCACATCGTTATCAGTTGTTACAATAGCTTTCAGGTTAGCAATAAAAACTGTATCAATCAAAAGAGTAATTTGACTACTGACACTACTTAAAGGATTGATTGTTCCGGTCCATGTTAATGTATCGTTTATAATATTGCCATGTGTTAACGTTAATATCCAATACCCAACAGGGGGAATAAACATTTTAACAGTGTAATTTGCTTTCTGAGTGCTAATATTTTGCACGGTAATGTTTAGCATTAAATGGCCTACCAAAACAGTTGAATTAAGTTTAATTGTCAAATCATCTCCTGAATATGTTGTGGGTACTATTCTTAAATCATGCTTAAGGTGCTCTTGAGGGTGTAAAACATCTGAAAGCGGATTAACAACAGGAAGATTTATCGCATTTAAGTTTACTACTCCGGTATCCGCTTCAGTGCTATATTCTCCATTTGAGTTCGTATAAATATCCGGACCTTGCATGAATTGAAGACGCTGATTCCGCACCAACAAATCGCCGTCATCCTTAATCCCGTTTTTATTTACATCGTAATAAACAAGTCCCGATAAATAACCTCTGGGATTGTAACATATTATATCGTCTGGCTTACTACCCCAATACTTAGTTGTATTGTAATAAGTATAACCACCCAAATATACACAGAGATTGCCATAAAAATCACCATACATAAATCTGTTTGAACCTTGGAGGCAATCGTAAATCAGATTGTTTCGTGCATGAAAATAAGATACCCACTGGTTAAAAATATCTGGAATTTTTCGAATAAGGTTATTATTTAAATGTAACGCTGAACATTTTGGCATATCAGGAAGGTAGGTCAACTCATTATTATTGACGTTCAAAGAATCTAAATAGCGAAGTGTATTAGAGGGTATATAACAAATGTGATTGTTAGAAAAATTAAAATACCTCAAATAAGGGTAATATTGAAGACCTTCAAGTGATTTAATGCACCCATTCGTGCTTTTCAAACTTGTCACATTCAATATATCGTTGTGAAGATAGTCCAGACTATCACCAATAAAAGCTGCAGGTGTTACAGTTTTTAAATAACTTCTAAAACAACTATCCGGGATATATCCTAAAGAATGTTTATCAAGAACAAGAACATCATCAATAAACCCATAAACACTAGTTCCTCTTATCCGAAAAGCGATTCTTACACTTTGATTTGCTGCGCTGCTTAGATTAACAACATTAAAGCCCGTAACCTTACTACTCAAGAGACTATCTGTTAGTCCAGCCAGTGTAGTATCATTTATATTTCTTACTAACCAAACCGATAAATTACAGTTACTATTTCGTTTTGAATAAAAACGGAGATAGGGATTATTACCTAAAGTAATTGGAGGAGTCATTATTATTTTATCATACTTACCTGCAACAGGATTAATATTTGTATCGAACCAAGTTAAGTCACTCACAATTCCTAATGAATGTTCGATCGTTTCAATACTATATTTTTCAAATACCCTACCTGGATTTAAGGCAAGACTATCATTCTTTACTATTACCCAACCTTGCCGGGGTAACCAATTCTGAAAGCTATTCTCGTATGTAGTATCATATTGTGCTTTGCAAAAGCCAACTAAAAGAAGAAATGTGAGAAGCAGAAACGACCGTTTCATTTTGAAATATTTTATTGTGGGGCGTGTCCTATTTTATTTACCTCTAACAAATATACTTTTATTTTCTTTAGCAATGTAGCAGGCACAAGACTGTATATCGCACCTGAGTCAATTAAGAAATCAACTTCTGTTTTATCTGAACTTTGGTGTGTTGCCTTTACAGTCAGTGTTGTATAAGTAAGTTCTATGCTGCTATCTTTCTATAAAGATACTTCTATTTCTCCTTAATCATTTCAACACACTCCTCGAAATCACACTCCGCTGAATCTCTGTTGTTACTGATTATAAATATCTTTCCTATGACCAAGGGCAATTACATCAACAGTCAGAATGTTGTCAAATATATCATAGATGATTCTGTATTGCCTTCACGAATTCTGAAACCGTTTCTACCCTTTAGCTTTTTATAACCATAAGGTCGAGGATTATCCGCCAGACTACCAATCGCTTTTTTAATTCTTGAATAATCAGGATTGTTAATCTTCTCTAAGATCTTTAATACAGGTTTGTTAATGAGAACGTGTATCTCATTATTTCTTTCTTCGCTTCGCTTCTACTGTTTTAAAAGCTTCAGATGTCGGAATGGAAAGCAGTTTATTTTCTTTAGCTTCGTCATACAAACGAATGTCTTCCAGTTCTTCCAGTTTCAAGAGTATCTGTTCATATTCTTTCATAGGAATAACCGCACCAAGTTTTTTACCATTGTCGTCAGAAATAAATTGCGGTTTCATTTTCAACTTTTAAGAACTCAAAGTTAGATAAAAACCCGTTAATTGAGCTACTTCAACACACTCCTGGAAATTACAATGCGCTGTACCTCCGAAGTACCTTCATATATCTGAGTAATTTTTGCATCGCGCATCAACCGCTCTACATGATACTCTTTTACATAACCATATCCGCCGTGAATCTGTACTGCTTCTACAGTAGTTCTCATGGCGACTTCCGAAGAAAAGACCTTTGCCATTGAGCTGGATAATCCATAATCCAGATGATGATCCTTTTCCCACGCCGCCTTCAGACAAAGCAAGCGGGCAGCTTCAACTTCTGTTGCCATATCCGCCAGTTTGAACTGAATTGCCTGATGTTTATGAATTTCTTTTCCGAATGCTTTGCGCTCTTTGGAATAAGCAAGCGCTAACTCATACGCTCCCGATGCAATACCGAGCGCCTGTGAAGCAATACCTATTCTTCCGCCCGCCAAAGTTTTCATCGCAAACTTGAATCCGAACCCGTCTTCACCAATCCGGTTTTCTTTAGGCACAATCACGTCCTGAAACATAATAGAATGAGTATCTGACCCGCGGATGCCCATTTTGTTTTCCTTTACTCCTACTGTAACACCTTTCCAGTTCTTTTCTACAATAAACGCATTGATACCTTTGCTTCCCTTTGCTGCGTCTGTTTGTGCCATTACAAGATAAACGGACCCGTTGCTGCCGTTGGTAATCCAGTTCTTTGTTCCGTTCAGTATATAGTGGTCGCCTTTATCAATGGCTGTGGTGCGTTGCGAAGTAGCATCAGAGCCGGCTTCAGGTTCAGAAAGGAGAAATGCTCCGATGTAAAGTTCTCCGTCTTTGTTTCCTTTTGCCAGCGGCACTAAATATTTCTGTTTCTGTTCTTCCGTTCCGAATTCTTCCAGTCCCCAGCAAACAAGAGAGTTATTTACGCTCAGCACTACAGAGGCAGAGGCATCTATTTTAGATATTTCTTCCATTGCCAGCACATAAGAAATGGCATCCATTCCACTGCCACCGTACTTTGGAGAAACCATCATGCCGAGAAACCCCAGTTCACCTAATTTCATGATTTGCTCCTTCGGGAATTTCTGTTTTTCGTCGCGTTCAATTACTCCCGGCAGTAATTCATTCTTTGCAAAATCACGGGCGGCTTGTCTTACAGCTAACTGTTCTTCTGATAATTGGAAATCCATTGTTAAAATTTTCGGACGGCTAAAGTAATCAAGTTTGAAGTTTTATGAAAAGAGAAGCATGAAAAAGGCTTTTACACCTTTATAATAAGTGAAAACTTTTCACACCATCACCATCATCTTATCAAACGCCCCAATCCTCTTTTCAATCCGGTTCAGCGCTTCTTTTTTGTGTTATCAAAATCAATATTGATACGAGTCCCCAGTCCCTGCGTTGTAAAAATATCGGTTGATGATATGACCTGTAAGATTAATTGTAATCAATAAACTTCGTCGTGAGTGCCAATATCCTCAAAAACCACTTCGCTATCTGTTACAAAATAAAACACTACTCTTAAATCATATTCAATGCTGAAGCTCCAGAGGTCTTTTAGTTGTCCTGTAAGTTTGTGTGTGCGCAGCCGCGGATGAAACGGGTCATTCATGAAAAGCGAAAGAGATTCCGAGAACTTCTTTTCTTTATCTGTCCGGTTACGAATGTGTTTGCGGTAAGCACGCCTGAAAGATGTGCTGAAACCGTCTTTTATCATTCTTCATTCAGCGTATTAAGGACATCGTCTGGAGAACCATAAAATTTTATCTTGCCCTCTTTCACTTCTTCCATGCTTTGTTCATGGTTAGATAGAACCTCTTTTCTTCTTTCTTCCACTAAAATTTTTTCAAGCATTATCCGAAGGTCTTCCTTTTCTTCCTAAGAAAGATTTTTTACCTCTTCAACAAGGTGAGCAAAATTTTTCATGACGCTAAGTTAGGATATTTTAAACTCTTATTCGGGATTTGCCTTTGCAATATCCTGCTTTCTCTTTTTTGATTTCTTCTTCATCCTCTCACGAATATTCGTTTCAAAATTTATCAGGTGGAATTACTGTAACGGAGCTATTTGGTTTAACTTTTTCCCTTCCTTCATTAGTTCCCAATCGTTAAGCAACTCTTCTTTATGTAATGAAGCCCATTCAGCAACCAATCCGAAAATTCTCGGAGGAAGTTTTCCTTCTATCACTTCAAAAGTGAGAATAGAAATCTTCGACTGAAATTCGTTATACACCGCATGAAAATGAGCAGGCGCATGGTCACGGTAATACATATAGATAACGATTCCGAAAAATCTACTTAGTTGCGGCATAGCGGCTTATTTCCTGTTTCAGTTGATCATAAGTGATTCCCCGTAATTCGAGATATAGACTATCGGCATCCACTTCCATTTCATCGTTCCATGCGATTACATTCTCCCGCGGAATAAATACTTTGTTAAAATCAATCGCCTTTTTCCAGGCAGAAAATACTTCCGTATTGCTCAGCGCCTTCAAAGAAATATTTCCGTCTGTCCCGTCACTGAATTTCAGCGATAAAACAAAGTCAGGTAACGGCTTTACTTCTGTTAGTTTTGGAAACATGATTTCGTTTTTTACAAAAATATAAAATGTAACTCAGGATTCACCTTTGCAATGTCCTGCTTTTTCTTTTTTGACTTCTTCTTCATTCAGGAAGTAAAGATATTTATTGAGCAGAATAATAATGAAGAAATCTATTTTATTCTCCGAATATCTTTTTTGTTATTGAATAAATAAGCGAGATAAATATTTTGTTTTTTCACCTCGTAAAATATGGTTGTCTGGCTACTAAGAACCGCCCTTCGCAAACGGGGATTTACTTCAGACTTGGGAAATAATCTCGGCCTTTGTTGAATGATGTTAATTTGTCTTGACAATCTCTTTTTGAAGCTATCAATTTCTCTTTGTGTCCAGCGTTTTTTGAGATACTCCAGAATTTCTTCCAGGTTATTTACCGCTTCGTTTGTCCAGAGTATTTTATACTCAGAGACCATATTTGCTCTTCACGCGCTCATGCGATACTACTCTTCCCGCATCAATATCTTTTAGTCCACGTTCAATTCCTTTTTTTTGTGCATCAGTCAAATCGTGCCACCAATCTTTGCCGGACTTGTTTGACTCTTTCACCACTTTTAAATAGTTGATTGTTTCAGAATCTTCCAGCGTTGAAAGCCACTCTATTAGTTCTAATTTAATTGCTTCCTGTCTCATATTTCTTTTTACAAGTTTACGAAAAAATAGGCAGGTGAAGAATAGACATTTCACCAAACGGATTAATGCGAATATCCACCCCCTGCAATTCTGGATATACTTTTGCAATATCCTGCTTTTTCTTTTTTGATTTCTTCTTCATATGCTGATAATCTGGGAGTAAAAAACTAATCACAGCCACATCCGTTTATAGATAAATCGAATTCAATCATTCCTTGTTTTTGAGATAGATTCGTCCAACTGTAATTGCTAATATCCTCAGGCGTTTTTAAAAAGCAAGGAGTTCCATTCTTAAAAAAGACATAATACATTTCTCTCATTGTTCCTCCATAACTATTTGTCGCATCTATTTGATAAAGAACTACCGAATGACAACTTTTAAGATAAAATCCACTTTTCTCAATTGCATTTTTTGCTTTTTCACTCTGACCTATTGCAATTAATTTAGCTGAACTAGGATTTTTTAATCTGCTCAATAAAAAGGAATACCCTTTTTTTTCGATTGATGAAATTTTATTATCAATGGAATAATTTTTTTGATCATTTTTATTTGTGCTTTCTTTTACACTCGTATTCTTATTGGTTTGTAAGTCTGATTCATTTTGTGGAACGCTTATTTCTGGAATGATAATAGAATAGCTCTGTTCAGCAAAATCAGGTATAAATAATAATTCAAGCTTTTTTGAAGATTTATCGACTTCAAAAGTAATCCATCCTCTTGTTTTATGTCCAGATTGAAGAGTGCCATAACTCAAGAAAGGATCTTTTTGACAGAACGCTGAATAATAACGATAGTTATAATTATTTTCATCAGTTAAAGTAAATTCTGTTACATTATAATCTATTTCCTTTTTCCCATTATTCGTTAATATAACTTCAATCGCCACATTTTTTTTCTCATCCTTCGGCTTACAATATTCTTCATATATTTTTCCAAATTCAACATTGTTTATTTTAAGAATACAATCGCCAATTTTAATTTCAGTTTCAACTTTATGTTCGGATTTCAAATTAGAAATTTCAGAAGATATCTCTTTTTTTGTATTTGTATCTGAATTAGAAATTATACCTTGAATTGATGAATTGATTTTTGGTTTATAATAATAACCATATCCAAAATAAATAACAGCAATTGCAATTGCTGAAATTACAACTGCTGAAATTATTTTCTTGCTAAACTTTGGTGCGCTAATTTGTTTTTTTGTAACAGTATTCCCTTCATTTACTTTTCTTAATTCATTTTCAATAAGCGAATCAAGAATTGTTTTATTTACGCCTTCGCTATTAGCAATGGTTTGCAATATTTCTTTCTCCCATTTTTCAATGTGTCCTTTTGCAGCAAATTGCTGAATGGTGTTGAGAAGTTTATCTTGCATGGTTGGATTTTGAGGTTCAGAAAATTTAAGTTAAAAGTAAGGATAATCTTTTCTATTGTAGTTTTTGGGATTGGTTCATTGCATTGGCTCTGGCGGTTAATACAAATTTTCCTATCATTTCATAGTATGGCATTTTGCCGAGTTTTATTGTATCAATTGCATAGAGCATTGTTAAAAACCCGAGAGTAAAACTTTTTTCAGGAAATACACCAACTGCATATTTAGAATTGCCTAGTATAAAAAAAGGTGATTCAAAAGTGATTGAATTATTTTCTTTATAAACAGGTAAATAGACAATATCAGGACCAATAACAAGTAAATCAGGTCTATGTGAACTGATGTTTATCTCTCTACATGCTTTTATTATTTCATCGTGAGTTGGTTTTTTATTTGAACCAATTTTGACATTCCGGGCTATAATAGCAGTATAAAAGGGATTCCGGTGATTGGGCCATTTTTTACGAACAATCTTTGAAGTTTGAAACTTCATATAAGGATCAATTGACCCGAGTGTTACTTTTTCTCTTCCCTCAACAATCTCTTTTACTTTTAATACTTGTGAGAGTGCTTTCTTTAAACTTTGATTTTCTGTTCCCTCTAAATCAATTGTATGTTTTGCCTCGATGTATGCATAGCATGCTTCAATTGGTATAGATTGCTTCCGACTATATTTTCCTCTTAAAAATCTTAAAGGCAGAAATCGTTCTTTGTCGTACATAAAAATATCATCTCCTCCAGTTTTACCTTCTTTGTTTATTGCAAATCCCCGACATACACCATATTTTTTTGGCAAAAAATCTTCTAAAAGTTCGCAAATAGCAACTTCAAATTCACCTCCATAGTCAAAATTATAAATCGCTTCAATCTCATTTAATTCAGCAGTAAATCTCTTATGAATATTTTCTGTGAGTTTTTTATAAGCCATAACAGTTGAATTATATTTTCATTTATCCTCTTCTTCCTTTTTTTTATTCAGCGGCAAACTTATTTTTCTCCAAGACGGTGCTGAATCTATAGGTTTCTTATTTTCATCAAATAGACTTCCTCTATATTTAATTTCCTCCTCACAGTAATAATTAAATTCTGTGTCTTTTTCCATTGTTTCCCAATATTGGGTAATTAAGTCTTTGTCGCCTTCCTTCAAAACTTTAAAAGATTTTGGAATACCTGTTTTATCTCTATAGATTCTGTAATTACCTGTATTTATTATTCCCTGTGCCATGTTCCAATTTATTTTGAGGATGATTTTCTCTCGCTTGTAGCAATGGTTTGGAGTAATTCTGGTTTCATAGTTTATTAATTATTTCATTAAAATTAATTCCTAATCCAAATGCATCTGGTTTCAATTTCAGATATTTACAAATATTTTTAATTTTTTTTCTTGCTCTCTCACCATAATTCACATTGCTTGCTAAATCAGCCACTATATTATTTGCAGTTTTTACTTCAAGATTTTCGCTTATCAAACTCCCCAATTCCCTTTTCTATCCGGTTCAGTGTTTCTTCATTGTAACAGACAACTTAACCATTAATTGCATTCATCACTTGTCTGATTATTTTCGGATGAAGAGTTTTCCCAGCATGAAAAGGCAAAACTACTCTTCTGTTTTCTTTTTTATAAATCTTGTGACTGCCTTTGCTTCTAATCAAAGCAAAACCATTGGAGAGCAGGATGGCTTCCGCTTCTTTAGCTGTTAATCGGTTGAGCTTAGGCAACTTTTACTTCTAATGAGGTGGTTAAGATTTCACGGCTTAAATACATGCGCCGTTCTTTTGCCGGCAATGTTTCAAGGTATAGTTCTACCGCTTCTTTAATATTCGCCATTACCTCCTCTACCGTTTCCCCCTGCGATTGGCAGCCCTCCAACTCAGGGCAGGAAGCATAATATCCATACTTATCTTTTTCTATTACTACACTTACTTTAAATGACATTGGGCAAAAGTTTTTACAAATCTACTTTTTATTTATCACCAATGAACTATCAATATTTTTTTACGCACTCACCATCATCTTATCAAACGCCCCAATACCCTTTTCTATTCGGCTCAACACTTCTTCTTTTCCAATCAGCGAAGCAATTAAATATTGTAACCCCAAAAAACTAAGTTGGAAGCTCAACTGTTTTTTGCGAGCCGGTATTTTCGTTAATAAGTGTTAAGTTCTTCCAGTTCCCATCTGGCAACTGTTCCTGCGCGTTGAGCAATTCAATTCCATACAAAGTGCCATCGGCAGAAATATCCACGGTAATATCATCACTGAGTTTAATGGCGTTTACCTTCTCTGTTTTTTCCTTAAAGGAAATGTAGGCAATATTGTACTTAGGGTCGAACTTGATTTTCATAGTCAAAAGTATTTTACTATTACTGTAATGACGAGCCAGTTGTTATCTTCCTTAACGGCAAATACTTCTATTTGTTTAAACTAAAAGTATCTTCCGTTCCATTCTTCCGCAAAGTTAAAGTTTCTTCTGAAACCCGTCCTTCCATGCTTGGCGGGAAATGTTTCACCGGGATAAAATTGTCTGAATGACTTCTTCTTTTGAAGCGCCTCTTTCCGCAGCACGCTCTTCTGCATGTGGGTGAATATTAACGGACATAAATTCTTCAATTTTTAATAGTTATAATCAAAAGAAATTGCATTGTCAAATCGTCGGATTCTTCACCATCATTTTATCAAACGCCTCAATCCCTTTTTCAATCCGCTTCAGTGTTTCTTCCTTTCCAATCAGCGAAGCAATTTCGTGAACGGTGGGTCCGCGGCTTTTTCCGGTGAACATGATACGAAGGACAGGAAGAATATCTCCGTTCTTCAGATTATTGTCTTTTACAAAGGCGTGAATAAACATATCTAATCCTGTCAAGGAGAAATCATCAAATGAATTCAGCTTTTCTTTCAGTAACAGAAAACTTTTCTTGTTCTCTTCATTCCATTTCTTTTTCACTTCTGCTTCTTCATATTCCTTAGGCGCTTCGAAGAAATAATTTCCATTCTCCCAAAAGTCAATAAGGAAGTTGGAGCGCTGTTTCAGCAGCTCACAAATCGCCGGCAGAAATTTCTCGTTCGGCGTAACACCCTTTTCCGCTAATACCTTTTTGAAAGATTCTGCCAATGCAGTATTATCCATCGCCTTGATATACTCGCTGTTGAACCACTTTGCTTTTTCATAATCGAACCGCGCCCCCGATTTACCGATGTGCTCCACCGAAAAAAGTTCTATCAGTTCTTTCATGTTGAACACTTCTTTCTTAATACTCTGACCGGGATGCCAGCCCAGCAGCGCAATCATATTGGTAAACGGCTCCGGGAAAAATCCGCGCTCGCGGAAGCCGGTACTTTTTTCTTTCGTTGCGGGGTCAGTCCAGTTCAGCGGGAACACCGGAAACCCTAACCGGTCGCCGTCGCGCTTGCTGAGTTTTCCGTTTCCATCAGGACGAAGAATCAACGGCAGATGTGCAAACTGCGGCATTACTTCTTCCCATCCTAAATATTTATACAACATCACATGCAGCGGCGCTGAGGGTAGCCACTCTTCACCACGAATCACATGAGAAATTTTCATGAGGTAATCATCCACCACATTCGCCAGATGATAAGTCGGCATACCATCTGATTTGAACAACACTTTATCATCGAGCTGTGCGCTGTTAAACACCACCCATCCGCGAATCATATCGTTTAGCTTTATCTCTTCCTTGCGCGGCATCTTGATGCGAATGACATACGGCTCTCCGTTTTCCAACCGCTGTTTCACTTCATCTGCAGGCAACACTAATGAGTTCTTCATGTACTCACGGGTAGCTGCTCCATATTGAGGCGAAGCCACTCCACTCGCTTTCATCCGCTCGCGCATTGCCTCCAGTTCTTCCGGCGTATCAAAGGCGTAATAAGCATACCCGCTGCTAATTAATTGTTCCGCATACTGACGGTACATACTTTTGCGCTCGCTCTGGCGGTACGGACCATAAGCGCCTCCCTTGTTAGGTCCTTCGTCGTAGTCAATGCTGCACCATTGCAGACATTCGAGCATGTAATCTTCGGCGCCGGGCACAAAGCGTGTCTGATCAGTGTCCTCAATACGAATGATAAAAGTGCCCTTGTATTTCCGTGCAAATAAATAATTGTAAAGAGCAGTGCGCACACCGCCGAGATGCTGAGGTCCCGTGGGACTGGGCGCATAACGAACTCTGATAGGTCTTTCCATAATGACGGGCAAAAATAATTAAATGGGTGGTGGTTTCATTGGAAGAAACAAAGAAGCAAAATTAGTTTCCCCTCCATGCAACCAATTTAGCTTTCAGTATGTCTGATTGGCAGTCCTCGAAAACTAAATTCAATTTTCAGTGTATTTTGTAAAAACCCCAGTACTACTCAAAAAAATATTCCCTAATCAGGTTTGGAGTCTTCCGGTTCAGGAAAAAAAGATATACCTCACTTTTGATGACGGTCCAACTCCGGGCATTACGGAATGGGTGTTGGATGAACTGAATAAGCACGAAGCAAAAGCATCATTTTTTTTAGTGGGGAAAAATATTGAGCAGCATCCTGATATTGTAAAGCGCATCCGCAAAGAAGGACATGCTGTTGGCAACCATACTTACAACCATGTAAACGGATGGCAGACACCTACTTCTTCCTATGTAAAAAATTCATTGAAGTGTGGCGAACTGGTAGAAACGAATTTATTCCGCCCGCCCTACGGTCGCATTACTCAGATGCAAACCCGCATCATGAACAACCGGTATAAGATTATTATGTGGGACGTGCTGAGCGGCGACTTCGACCATTCCATTTCAAAAGACAAAGTGGTGAAGAATGTGCTGAGCCATACCGAGCCGGGTTCAATTATCGTATTTCACGACAGTATAAAAGCACAGGCGCGTATGCAACATGCTTTGCCACGTGTACTGGAACATTACAGCGAACAAGGGTTCAAATTCGAAAAACTGTCTTTCAACTAATTCAGGTTAGCAGTAAAACCAAAACTGTTTCAATTTTTATTAGAAGTATCGTTACTATTGTTTATAGCTGTTTCAGCTTATCAATTACTAACTGAATTTAATTTAACTTTGAAACATGAAAACTTATCACTTCACTGCTCAAATTGAAAAAGATCATGAGTCCGGCTTTTTCATTGGAAGTATTCCCAATCTTCCCGGTGCACACACACAAGCAAAGACATTGGATGAACTGCAAAAAAATCTAAATGAAGTGTTGGCTCTCTGCCTTGAATCAATGACGGAAGATGAATTGAAATCACTCCCTGAATTTGTTGGTTTTCAGCAACTGTCCATTGCAGTATGAGTAAACTACCGATTGTCAGTTCACGACAATTAGAAAAGATTCTTTTTTATTTAGGTTTTATCGCTACAAGGCAAAAGGGAAGTCATGTATTCTACCGTCATAAGGATGGGAGATACACTACTCTACCTCATCATGCAAATCAGGATTTAGGAAGACCGCTTATAAGACAGATTCTACGTGAAATAAATCTTACTCCAGAAGAGTTTATTTCTATTCTCAAAAAAATTTAACTGTACTTGTGAATTTGATTGACACGCACTCCCATTTATATCTTCCTGAATTTAATGAAGACCGTGACACTATGGTGCAGCGTGCATTTGATGCGGGAGTACAAAAAATATTTTTACCCAATATTGAAGGTGCTTCTGTTAAAAGTTTGTTACAGTTGTCGGCAAAATACCCCGACCGGTGTTTTCCAATGATGGGACTTCATCCTTGCTCTGTAAAAGAAAATGCAGAAGATGAATTGGTAATTGTGGAAGAATATTTATTCAAGAAAAAGGAAATTAAATTTTACGGAGTGGGTGAAATCGGGTTGGACTATTACTGGGATAAAACATTTATTCCTCAGCAACAGAGCGCTTTCAGAAAACAAATTCAATGGGCAAAACAATTGAACCTGCCTATAGTGATTCACAGCCGCGATTCAACGGATGACTGTATAAAGATAGTAAGTGAGTTAAAAGAGGATAACCTGAATGGAATTTTTCATTGTTTCTCCGGAACATTGGAACAGGCAACGCAGATTATTGATTTAGGTTTTTATTTAGGAATCGGCGGAGTGGTAACATTCAAAAACTCAGGGTTGGATAAGGTGGTGGCTCAATTGGATTTGAGTCATTTAGTATTGGAAACTGATTCACCCTATCTCGCACCTGTTCCGTTCAGAGGAAAAAGAAATGAGACTTCTTATATCACTTATGTAGCAAAGAAGATAGCCGAAATAAAAAATTGCAGTGAAGAAGAAGTGGCAACTGTAACAACTGCAAATGCTGAAAAAATATTTTCAGCAAAACCAGGATAAAAATATACACAACACAGAATAGTGCGGAGAGGGAGGGATTCGAACCCCCGTCCCGATTGCTCGGGAACCTGATTTCGAATCAGGCACATTCGACCACTCTGACACCTCTCCGTAAAGGGGCAAAAGTATCAAATTATCGTTTTCAGTTTTCAGACAAACAGTGTAGGTATTTTGTTGAAGTTGCATATTTGCTGTTTCTGTAACACTGTACCTCTTACTGACAATACCAGCATCTTAAGAGATGAAATTTCATAGATAAAGTTAAGCAGAGTGATAAACCCTGAACCCTACAACGGCTTACTGAGTGAAATTTTACACTTCCGCAAAATGGTTTAGCAATTAAACTAAAAAAGCCCTCTTTTTCAGGAGGGCTTTAATTAAACAGAACAATGAGTTATTTATTCTTCCATATCGGCTGTTGTTCCGGTATGGCGTTTTTTCACTTGCAGTTTTTGTCCACCGAAGTTGAGTAGTAATCCCATTTCAAGGTTTGATTTCTTTAATCCGTCAGTGAACAAAACGATATGAGGAATTTCAAGCCGTTGCAGCGCCTTCAGTTCTACCATGATACATTCTTCTATCATCAACTCTATACGTTTCGCACCGATTTGAGCGCCGTTAATAATCGGCACACGGGTTTCTTCTGTTTTGAAATGAATCTTTCTTTTTTTCAGTTCTGCAGAAAGCGCTTCCTGATACATCTTTTCAGGAAAGCCGGGTCCAAAATTATCGTGAACACAAGTTGCACACTCAATAACTTTGTCTGATAGTTGTTCGATGTTCTCTGTCATAGTAAAATTAAGTTTAGGTTTTAAAAATTATTTATTTGCCAGTTGCCCGCATGCAGCGTCTATATCTTTACCTCTGCTATAGCGGATAGTAGCATTGATTCTGTTTTTCAAAAGTATGTCAAGAAATTTTTCGGTCTTCTCCGGTTTCGATTTTTCAAATGGAACATTCTCCACTTTGTTGTATTCAATCAGGTTTACACGAACAGGAAACTGACGAGCCATCTTCACTAACGAGCGGGCATCTTCCGCCGAATCATTAAAATTGTCAAATAGTATGTATTCAAACGAAATGCGGCTTCCGGTCTCTTCCCAGAAAAACTTCAATGCTTCCATCAGCGATTGCAGATTATTCTGCTCATTAATCGGCATAATCTGACTGCGTTTTTCGTCAGTGGCTGCATGCAGTGAAAGCGCCAGACGAAAACGAACCTTGTCTTCAGCAAGCTGACGAATCATTTTTGTAATACCTGCAGTGCTTACTGTAACACGGCGCGGAGATATTCCTAACCCGTCAGGAGCAGGGGAAGAAATCTTTTCATTTGCTTTTATCAGGTTGGAATAATTCAGCAAGGGTTCACCCATTCCCATAAAGACAATATTGGTAACACCTCTCTGAAAATTTTCCGAAGAAACTTTATTCAGCAACACTACCTGATCGAATATTTCGTCGAAGTTCAGATTGCGTTCTCTCTTCATCTGACCGGTGGCACAAAATTTACAAGCTAAACTGCAACCTACCTGAGAAGAAACACAGGCAGTAATTCTGTCATCGGCAGGAATCAGTACGCCTTCTATGAAATGATTGTCGTAAGTAACAAAGCGAAGTTTAATGGTTCCGTCGCTGCTTTTCTGAGTTTTGTCAATTCGAAGCGAATAGAAATCAAACTCATTAGAAAGTTTTTCACGAAGAGGTTTTGAAAGATTGCTCATCTCATTAATAGAGCCAACACCTTTCTGCCATATCCATTCCCATGTTTGTTTTGCGCGGAAGGGTTTTTCACCTAATCCGGCAATAAAACTGTTAATTTCGTCAAAAGTCAGATGTCTGATATTTTTCTTAACCACTTCAACCATTGGAACGCAAAGATAAGGAGTTACCAACATTTGAACACACGATTGAAAATTTTACTTTCAAGAGTTGAATTTTTATAAATTTTTATTATCATACAGGCAACAAGTTTTTCATTGAAAAAACGAAGATTTAGATTTGACACATGAGAAAACTCTTCGCTGATTATATTTTTTTAGAAAATAAGTTACAAACCGGAAAAATAATCATGTGCGATGACAACGGAAAAATTCTTTCTGTTACAGACAATAAAGCGGTGGGTAATGATGAAATAGAAAAGTTCGATGGCATCCTTTGTCCCGGATTTGTAAATGTGCATTGTCATCTTGAACTGTCTTACATGAGAGGAAAGATCCCGGAGAGGAAAGGGTTGGTTCAGTTTATCCGCGATCTGCTTTCTATCAGAAACGAAAAAATGGAAATTGTGTTGGCAGAAATAGAGAAAGCAAATGAAGAAATGTTTATAAACGGAATTGTAGCTGTTGGAGATATTTCAAACGACGACCACTCTCTGAATGAGAAATCAAAAAGTAAGATTTTCTACCACACTTTTGTAGAGGCATACGGATTTATTCCTGAAAACGCACAGAAGTATTTTGATAATGCACTACAGGTTTTTAAAAAAGCAAAAGCGCTCGGTCTTTCTGCAAGTGTTACACCTCATGCACCGTATTCTGTTACGCCGGAATTATTCAAACTGATTTTTAAGTTTAATGAAAACAGTGCGGATATCTTCAGCATACACAATCAGGAAACAGAAGAAGAAACAAAATACTTTAAAGACGGCGGCGGTAAATTCAAATCTCTGATTGAAAATTTTTTCAAAATTGGTTCAAATGTTTTTCACCCGACAGGAAGAAGAAGCTTAGAATCAATAATTCCCCTTTTTCCAAAAGAGAAAAAGGTGTTACTCGTTCACAATACAATGACGAATGAGGAGGACATTAAGATTGCAAATAATTACAGCAACAATTTTTTCTGGTGTACTTGTCCTAATGCAAATCTTTACATTGAGAATCGGTTACCGGATTACAATTTATTTCTGAAAGAAAAAGATAAAGTCTGCATAGGAACAGATAGTCTGGCTTCCAATCATCAGCTTTCAGTTTTGGAAGAGATAAAAACAATACAGCAGCACTTTCCTTATGCTTCTGCTGAACTGTTGTTACAGTGGTCAACTATCAACGGAGCAAAATTTCTTGGTGTGGAAAACAAATTCGGAAGTTTAGAGAAAGGAAAAACTCCAGGAATCATACATATAAGTAATGTTACTAATGGTAAATTAACTCCAACTTCATCAGTTAATCGGATTGTGTAACAGATAACAGGATAATAACTCTTACCACTATTTCTTTTTTGCTTTCTGCACTCCCGAATAAATCATGGTAACTGCCGATGCTTTTAAATTGTAATCCATCTGTGCAACCCATGCCTTTGTAACAGCAGGGGCAGCTTTTTGTGATACAGTGGCTTTTACTTCAATACGAATGTTTTCAGGAAATCCTTTTACCGGAATGGCAAACCGGTAATAACTGCGATTCATTTTTACAGGAGAGAATAAAGTCATTACACGGGTTTGAGTATTTTTTTCAGTTATGCTTCCGTTCACATCCTTCAGACGGAGTACGGCATCCTGAATCGGTGTTCCTCCATCGCTTATAAATTCGATATATAAACTGTCGCCTGTGCTGCTGATGTTGAATGTGGGCTGTGCCTCATGACTATTTGCCAAAGGATCAACTGGAGCAAGGAAAAATGAATTTATATTCGTGCTGTTAGCTGTTGCATCTTTATTATTCCCTGTAAAGAATATGGTAAAAAGTATTACCCCGGCTACTGTTACAAGTACAGTTCCGAATACAACTAATCGCAATGATGTATTAAGCCGCAGGTTTAGCTTAGGGCGAATATTGATTTTTTGATTCATTTATAGCTTTTGCTATCTTTTTTTGCGTACTACGCAAAGATTTGAATCAGGTTTCCTTTGTTCGGATTGATATTCGATTTTATAAGTTGATTTGCTGTCAGCCTGTTTAAGGACGGGGCATTAAATAAAAAAGCCCTCCGTTTAGTGAAGGGCTTTCTCAGAGAATATTGTGCTGTTACAGTTTAGCTTCTTCTGTTGTTTAATATCGAAAGATAGTAAAGCAAAGTAGCAACGGATGCAATGGC
The DNA here is from genome assembly GCA_964424455.1 of uncultured Bifidobacteriaceae bacterium. Taxonomy (GTDB): domain Bacteria; phylum Bacteroidota; class Bacteroidia; order Chitinophagales; family UBA10324; genus CAYRJA01. Next base: position 2,019 of record CAYRJA010000030.1, on the reverse strand, counting down.
TGCTACTACATAAGTCATAGCTGCCCACCATAATGCATTTTTTGCTTTGGCGTGTCCTGCTGAACTCATTACATTACTTCTGTCTAACCATGCAAGCGCTCTGCGGCTGGCATCAAATTCAACAGGAAGGGTAACTATGCTGAAAAGAGTAGTCATAGCAAACATTACTACTCCGGCAGTCAATAACATTGGAAATGTGTTTACCAACATCACTCCGATTAAAAGTACCCACATCACATAGCGCGAAGAAATGCTGACAACCGGAACTAATGCCGAACGCAGTCCGAGCCATGCATAAGCAGTAGCATGTTGCACTGCATGACCACATTCATGCGCTGCAATTGCTGCTGCAGCCACACTGCGACCATTATATACATCGGGTGAAAGATTGACGGTTTTTTTGGTTGGGTCGTAGTGGTCGGTAAGAACACCGCCGATGGAAACGATAGATACATCGTCAATACCATTTTCGCGGAGCATTTTCTCAGCTACTTCTTTTCCGCTCAGCCCTCCGTCGGTAGGTATCTGACTGTATTCAGTCATTTTTGCTTTCAGCCGTCCACTTACCAGCATACCGGCTAACATCATGGCAATAATTAGAATGTAAAATCCCATTGTTTAAAACTTGTTTGAGTTTAGAATGCAAATGTAAAGCATTAGTTCATTCAATAAGTATTCCGCAGCGGTAGTTTCTTCTGTTTCGGAAAAGATGGCAGAAAAAAGGAAGCAGCAAAGGTTATTATTACGCTAAAGGTTATTATGTCCTGTTGTATTTCTATTTCTGCAGACGATTATACAAATGCGAGTCTGTTGAATTGTTAAAGATAACCGGAGCGCAGCCAATATATTGAAGAACAACATTATCCCATGCGAAACTTACTCGTGTTATTTAGTTCACGGATGGCATCATTTGCCACCCATCTGGCAACTTTGTTATTTATTTTCAGGATTTTGTAGGCGGTCTTTAATGCATGTTGGTGTAACACTTTGTTTCTTTTTCCTATTTGTCTCAATGCCCAGTTCACTGCCTTCTTCACAAAGTTTCTTTCATCGGTAGCGCCACGAATGATGTGAGGAAAAAGAGCAATATATTTTTTGTCTTCCGCATTCTTGTCGTGTACGGCAAGTTCTGCCATCATGGTATATCCGGCGCGTTTTACAAACTCTTTTTCGCGGTAACTCCACTCAACCGCTTTATCAAAGGCGTAAGGAGTTCTTATAAACAAATTTCCGCAAACGCCATCTACCAAATCCCACGAGTTAAAATCCTTTACCCATTTCTCCATCAGTGCAGGTGTAGTTTTTTCTTTGTCGGCAAGAATGGAGGCGATAAACCTTGCTTCATGTCTTTTTGTTTTCCATAATGCCAGAGCGAGCAAATGATTTTTGCCGATTTGTTTTGCCAGCTTTCTTCCTGTAACGGGACTTACGCCAAAAGCGGTTTGCACATTAATACCATAGCGCTTCATTCCTTCGCGGTTTTTCTCCGAACCAAGTTCCTGTAGCTTGTCCAGCACATCATCAACCGTCCATATCTTCTCTTCCATTTATGTAAATTTCCGGTATTGTTTGTTAAACAGCAAGAAGAATTTTTCCGTTTCGGAAAAGTCCGAAGTTAATTTTACAACATTGGCTGTAATAGTACTCGTGATTGAATCTTTATTCAATTCGGGTTCACTTAGTGTAACACCCGATGGGATAAAATGAAAGTGTTACAGCAAACACTGAGGGTCTGCGCAAAGCAAGGATACTCCAGGGGCGGAGGGAGGCAGACCTGTTGCCCTGCACTTATTACCATCTGGTATTTACCCTGCCGCAACAGTTAAATGCTTTGGCATTAAGCCATGCAGCAATTGTTTACAACGCATTGTTCACTGCCGTATGGGCGACCTTGCAACAGTTTGGCAGAACGGCAGGAATTCAATTAGGAATGATAGCAGTCCTTCATACCTGGGGACAAAATCTTTCCTCTCCCGCAGGGTTAATCCTGAGCGTGGGTTTAAAAGCAAGGCAGGATAA
>CAYRJA010000029.1:0-31371 GCA_964424455.1 uncultured Bifidobacteriaceae bacterium | reverse complement strand
TGCTGCTCTCTTAAAAACCGTGTTATGCTGTCATGGCTTAACCCATCATAATGTTTGGATGACTTGTCCTGAAATAGGTTTACACTAAAACAGTGTAAAAATGGACAAGAAAAACAGAAAAATCATTCAGAAAAAAGGTAAACACTTTACCGACACAGAACGGCATTCCATCATTCGTGAAATGCTAAAAAACAATTGGACTAAGCAATATGCATGGATGCTTTACACCGGAGAGGTGGAAGAGCGGGGGCAACTGCTTCGCTGGATGCGTAAGTTGGGTTATGTTGGACAAATCCAGCATAAGCAGTATGTATCCAAAAGGAGCATTCGTAAATTTGAAGTAAAACCTGCTACTATGGCTGAGAAACAAAATTCCGATCAAGAGTCCTTTGAGAATATGCAACTCAAAAAGCGGATTGTTGAACTGGAGAAGCAACTCAAAGATGCCGAAATGAAAGCTATTGCCTGGCAAACTATGGTTGATATAGCAGAGAAAGAGTTCAATATCCCGATTAAAAAAAAGTTCAATACCAAACCATCTCAGAAATGAAAAATAATTTTTCACGCATAGGACTTGCCAAATTATGTGGATGGTTTGGTGTAACCAGACAGGCATATTATCAGGAAAGCTGGAAGGAAATGGAAGTAAGCATTGAAACAGAAGTGCTGCTCAAAGAAGTGCATAGCATCCGTAAGAAACATAGCCGAATAGGAACAAGAAAACTCTATGAAATGCTTACACCGCTGATGATGGAGCATCAGATAAAAATAGGTCGGGATAAATTGTTCGACTTACTCTCAGCTCATCACCTACTTATTCGCAGACGCAGAAGAAACATCCGGACAACATTTTCAAATCACTGGCTCAGGAAATATCCAAACCTCATTCGTGGCTTTGTGCCAACGGCACCGAATCAGCTTTGGGTGAGTGATATTACTTACTGGAAAACAAAACAATTTACGCTTTACATCACCTTCATCACCGATGCCTATTCACACCGCATTGTCGGATACAACCTTGCTGAGTCATTAGAAGCTGTTGAGAGCATTAAGGCATTGCAAATGGCTCTCTCTGCCTTGGGGGCAGAGAGCCATTTGAATCTTATCCATCACAGTGACAGAGGACTACAGTATTGTAGCTATACTTACACAAAACTTTTCAGGACAACGCTATTCAAATCAGTATGACCGAATCCGGAGACCCCTTAGAGAATGCTGTAGCAGAAAGAGTAAATGGAATTCTGAAAGAAGAATATTTAGATGCGCAGGAAATTAAATCAGTAAAAGAAGCCCTACGATATCTTCCCGTTGCAATAAGACTATACAATAGCGAAAGACCGCATTTAAGTATCAGCAAACTCACTCCCGACAAGGTTCACCATGCAACAGAATCGCTGCAAGTCAAGCGAGTCTGGAAGAATTATTACACCAAGAAAAAATCAACTGTAAACTCATATCAGGACTAAATTTAACTTTGTAAATGAATAACAGGATTATAACAAAAACTGTAAACTTTTTTCAGGACGAGACAAACAATAATGATGATACTCCACATAAAAAATATGGTGTGTAACCGATGCAAAATGGTTGTGAAATCGGAACTGGAAAAACTCGGCTACAAACCCACTAATATTTCTTTAGGCGAGATTACTTTAGAAAGGGAACTAACAAATCAGGAAAAGGCACAGATTGATAAAACGCTGCAATCAGTAGGATTTTCAATTATTGACGACAAGAAAAGCAGGTTGATAGAGAAAATCAAAACATTAATTGTTGAATTGGTGCATCAGAATAATAATGAACTCAAGACTAATCTTTCAGATTATTTGAGCAATCAGTTACATAACGATTACAAATACCTCACCACGCTTTTTTCGGAGGTGGAAGGAACTACCATTGAGAAATATTTTATTGCACAGAAAATTGAACGAGTGAAAGAACTGCTCGTTTACGATGAACTTTCACTTAGTGAAATTGCTTACAAACTCAACTATTCTAGTGTGGCGCACTTAAGCACACAGTTTAAAAAGATTACAGGCTTAACGCCAAGTCATTTCAAAGACATCCGCACGGAAAAGCGCAAGCCCTTAGACGATTTGAAAATCAAATAACTCTTTCAGAAAATAGTGTAACGCTTTAGCGTTTGATTGTTGCCACTTTTGCATTGTAATTAAAATCAAAATTATGGCAACAGAAATCAAAACACCGCTTTACATTCCTTTAGAAGGAGTAGAAAGCGAACATTGCGCACTGATTGTGGACAATGGCTTAACGGAAGTCAAAGGCATAAAATCACACAAAGTTGAGCTAAACAACAGAAGAGCAGTGATTACTTCTGATAATAGCGAAACACTTCCGGAAGCAGTAAAAACCATTCGTGATTTAGGTTATGGCGTAACAACGGTAAAGAAAACATTTCCGGTGTTACAAATGACCTGTGCTTCGTGTGCAGTAAGTGTAGAGAGCATTATTAAATCACAAAATGGAGTTGTTAATGCCTCTGTGAATTTTACTAATGCGACAGTGGTTGTTGAGTATCTTTCAAATATGATTCAGCCGAACGACCTGCGCAAAGCGGTTCAATCTATCGGATATGACCTGTTGATTGAAAACGATGCAAAGGAGTCAGAGACGCTTGAAGCATTGCATGAGAAAAAGTTTAACGAGCTAAAATGGAAAACCATTTTTGCATCTATTCTTGCCATTCCTGTGGTAATCATCGGAATGTTTTTCATGGACATTCCTTATGCCAATGAAATCATGTGGTTGCTTTCTACACCTGTTATTCTGTGGTTCGGTAAAGACTTTTTTATTAACGCATGGAAACAGGCAAAGCATCGCTCTGCAAATATGGATACGCTTGTTGCACTGAGCACAGGCGTTGCTTATCTGTTTAGCGTCTTCAATACTTTGTTTCCTCACTTTTGGCATGAGAGGGGCTTGCACGGACATGTGTATTTTGAAGCGGCAGCAGTGATAGTTGCATTTATTTTATTAGGAAAACTACTGGAAGAGAAAGCAAAAGGCAACACATCATCTGCTATCAAAAAACTGATGGGTTTGCAGCCCAAAACTGTAATTGTAATTCATTCTGGCGGTCATGAAATAGAAATGCCGATTGAAAAGGTAAATGTTAGCGATATTCTACTTGTAAAGCCGGGAGAGAAAATAGCAGTGGACGGAATTGTAACAAGTGGCAGTTCGTATGTGGACGAAAGTATGCTGAGCGGGGAACCTGTTCCTTTAATGAAAAAGGAAGGTGAAAAAGTTTTTGCAGGGACTATTAATCAAAAAGGAAGTTTTCAGTTTCGTGCTGTAAAAGTTGGAAGCGAAACCATGCTTGCACAAATTATTCGCATGGTGCAGGATGCACAAGGAAGCAAAGCTCCGGTGCAAAAATTGGTGGACAAGATTGCAGGCATATTTGTTCCGGTAGTAATCATAATTGCAATTCTTGCTTTTGTAGCATGGTGGCTCCTTGGGGGTGAAAATGGTTTCACACAAGGGTTAATGACATTGGTAACGGTATTGGTAATTGCTTGTCCGTGTGCATTGGGTCTTGCAACTCCGACAGCAATCATGGTAGGTGTTGGTAAAGGGGCAGAAAATGGGATTCTTATCAAGGATGCAGAAAGTTTGGAGTTGGCAAAAAATATAAACGCCATTGTATTGGACAAAACCGGAACTATTACCGAAGGCAAGCCGATTGTAACAGATATTGCTTGGCTAAATAACATTGATTCGGCAAAACAAATCTTATTCAGCATTGAAAAGAAATCGGAACATCCTTTAGCGGAAGCAGTTGTTAACCATTTTGATAAACTTGATTCTATAGCCGTTGCCGATTTTCAGAGCATTACCGGAAAAGGAGCAAAAGCAACAGTTTTTGAGAATACCTATTTCGTAGGGAACAAAAAACTATTGCTTGAAAATAATATTGAGATTTCAGAATCGCTTTTGGAGAATGGCAAATTATGGAGTGATGCTTCTAAAACAGTTATATGGTTTGCTGATGGCACAAATGCTTTGGCAGTATTAGCCATATCGGATAAAATAAAATCAACCTCTGTTGAAGCTATTCAACACTTGCATCAGTTAGGCATAGAAGTATTTATGCTTACAGGAGATAATGAAGCAACTGCCAAAGCTATTGCAGGACAAACAGGCATTTCACATTATAAAGCCGAAGTGTTACCTCAACAAAAAGCTGATTTTATTCAAAGACTGCAAGCAGATGGAAAAGTTGTTGCAATGGTTGGCGATGGCATTAACGACAGCACAGCATTGGCGCAAGCCGATGTGAGTATTGCAATGGGCAAGGGAAGCGACATTGCAATGGATGTTGCAAAAATGACCATCATTTCATCCGACCTGAATAAAATTCCAATGGCAATTACCCTATCTAAACAAACGGTTGTCACCATTCGTCAGAATTTATTTTGGGCTTTCATTTACAACATCATCGGCATCCCAATTGCCGCAGGAGTATTATATCCGTTTACGAGCTTCCTACTTAATCCCATGATTGCAGGTGCGGCAATGGCGCTTAGCAGCGTAAGTGTGGTGGGCAACAGTTTACGCTTGAAGTGGAAAAACGTTTGACAGAAAATCTTATAAATCATTCAAAAAATGATGTAACGGTTTAGACTGCATCTGTAGCCAACTTTGCATCATCAAAAACATTTAAACAGAATAAAATGAAAAATTTAAAAATTCAAATTCCAAACATGCAGAGTACACACTGCCAAATGCGTGTAAGTAATGCTCTAAAATCTATTGATGGAATTACCATCAACAACATTGAACCAGGAGTAGCTTCCATTTCAGTTAATAATGATTTGCAACAAAAAGATGCAATAAAGGCAATTGAAAAGGCAGGGTATATTGTTCAGCAAGGGGAATCCATTTCTCAACAAGATGTGGATGGTGAAACCTATCAGTTTACGACAAACATCAATTGTGCGGATTGCGTTGCAAAAGTTACGCCTGCATTGAACGATGCTGAAGGAATTTGTCATTGGGATGTGAATACCAACAGCAAAGAGAAAATACTTTCTGTTCACTCTATAGGTATATCAAAACAAGAAGTTATGGATAAGGTGAAAGACGCAGGATTTAAAATTGAATTAATCAAATCATAAATTAAAAGAAAATGAAAACACTTATTTTAATGTTTGCTGTTTCGCTGATGAGTGTAACAGCATATTCTCAAAACTCCGAATCCATTCTGAATCAGTATCTCAAAGTAAAAGAAGCACTGATCAAAACGGATAATAAAGCAAGCAACGAGCACGCTCTTTCGCTTCAAAAAACAATTGAAACGACTGACTCTTTCGGAGAGAAGGAGAGTTTGTCAAAAGCCGTTCAGAAAATGATTAAAGCAACCGACATAGAAAAACAGAGGATTGCGTTTGCTGATGTTTCTGTAATCATGTGGAAGATGGTAAAAAACAACAGTGAAATAAAAGATGCTATTTATTACCAATACTGCCCCATGAAAAAAATGTATTGGTTGAGTAAAGAGGACGCAATTAAAAATCCCTATTACGGTTCAAAGATGCTGACTTGCGGAAACGTATCGGATAAAAAAGTAAAGTAAGATGAAACGATACATTCTTTCTATATTGTTCATCAGCTTCGGAATATTAGCTAAAGCGCAGCAGTTGGTTCGTTATGATTTATTTGTAACCGATACAGTTGTTAACTATACCGGAAAAGAGCGTAAAGCGATTGCTGTAAACGGACAAATTCCAATGCCAACATTGTATTTTACGGAAGGCGATACCGCAGAAATTCACGTTCATAACAAAATGCATCACCACGAAACTTCCATTCACTGGCATGGATTATTACTGCCTAATGAACAGGATGGAGTTCCCTACCTAACAACTGCCCCTATTAAATCACACAGCACTCATGTTTACAAATTTGTAATAAGACAAAGTGGAACATATTGGTATCATTCACACACTATGTTGCAAGAACAAGTTGGTATGTATGGAGCCATTGTAATTCATGAACGGGATAAAAAACCCAAACATGAGGAGGTAGTTTTGCTAAGCGACTGGAGTGATGAAAACCCTCATCAGATTGAACGTTCATTACATTACGCCACCGACTGGTATATGATAAAGAAAGATGCCGTTCAAAGTTACGGGGAAGCCATTCGTGACGGATATTTTAAAACCAAACTTACCAACGAGTGGAAGCGCATGCATGCTATGGATGTAAGCGATGTGTATTATGAGCGCTTTCTGGTTAATGGAATGCAGTATCAGCAAAAGAAAAATTATCAGGCAGGTGATACCATTCGGCTAAGGGTAATCAATGGCAGTTCATCTACTTATTTCTGGTTGAATTATTCAGGTGGAAAAATAATTGTGGTGGCATCGGACGGAATAGATGTGGAACCAGTGACTGTAGATAGATTGATGATTGGCGTTTCTGAGATATATGATGTGCTGGTTACAATTCCCGAAGAGAACACTTCTTATGAACTAATGGCAACGTCAGAAGACCGGATTGGATATGCGGTTCTTGCTTTGGGACGGGGGATAGAATGGAACAAAAGCCCTTGAAGCGATTAAAATATTTTGAAGGAATGCAGATGATGAATGACATGATGACTGTTGGCGGCAACATGAAAGATATGGGCATGAATATGAGTTTACAGCAAATGGATATGAATGTGGTAATGTATCCTGAAATTTCAGGCGAGCTTGAATCGAAAAGAAAGAAGAGAAAGAAACAATCCGAACATCATCACCATCATGAGCAAGAAATGGAAATGCCGATTACACTTAATTACGCTATGCTCAAATCACCGGTAAAAACAACTTTGCCTGATGTCCCTTTCAGAGAATTGCACTTTGAGCTAACAGGAAACATGAACAGATATGTTTGGACAGTGAATAAAAAAGCAATTTCGGAAAGTGATAAAATAAAAATCAAAGCCGGAGAAAACATCCGCATCATCGTAACCAATAACTCCATGATGCGTCATCCCATGCACTTACACGGACACTTTTTCCGCATCGTGAACGGACAAGGCGATTATGCACCACTGAAAAACGTGCTGGACATCATGCCAATGGAAACCGACACCATTGAATTTAACGCTTCGGAAGAATATGGTGATTGGTATTTTCATTGCCACATCCTTTATCACATGATGGCGGGCATGGGAAGAATTTTCACTTATGAAAACACTCCTCCCAATCCTCAAATACCCAATCCCAAAAAGGCATTAAGAAAGGTATATGCTGATGACAGACGGTTTTATTTAGGTGCAGAAGTTGGCTTAGAAACCAACGGCAGCGATGGAGAAGTTTCGTTAATGAATACTCGTTGGAAATTTGATGTTGAATGGCGTTTAGGATATAATAAGCAAGCAGGTTTTGAAACAGAAAGTCATTTTGGGCGTTACCTTGACAAAAACCAGTTTCTCTTAATCTATACAGGGTGGGATTGGAGATACAGAGAAGGACATCAGGAAGAGAAAAATATTTTCCAACAAACAAGCACAAAAAATGACAGAGGTGTTGCTTGTTTTGGTTTGCAATACACGATGCCATTTTTCATTGTTGCAGACCTCAGGTTTGACCATACAGGGTATGTGAGATTGCAAATTTCAAGAGACGACATTCCCATCACCAAGCGACTCAGACTTTGGGGAATGTTCAACACCGACCTTGAATACAGTGTTGGAGCCAGATACATCCTAAGCAAATACATTTCAGCTTCCACCCATTACGACAGCGACATGGGATTCGGGGCAGGTTTGACATTTACCTATTAAGCCACGCACAGGTGTAAGCACATGACTTAGTTGCGGTGTAATTAGTTTGGCTGCTTACTAAATACTGGTAATATAGATTTAAGGTGGTTTTCATAGGATTCTTTTTTGAATATTATCGTTTACGAGCATCCACCCTTAATTTCTCCCCCTTTTTTTAAGTATTTTTCCCCATCATTGTGTTAATTTGCGTAAGTCCTAGTTAAATTGAAAACTTTTCGATTGTTGAAATTGATTTTTGGATACGATTTTTACCAGAAATAACCCGGTAAGTTGTTTTCAGCGAAACAAGGAGCTGCTCATATTTTTCAAAGAAATACTCCCCTTTCTCCGGGTTTTCGCGCAGCGGATCATATTCATAGGGAATGTCAGGAGCCATAAGCAAGTGCAGATGATATTTTCGGTGAATAATTTCTTCTTCAATCCATTGTGGAGCGTTCCCGTATTTGTAGTCCATCCAGATTTTAATCACCAATAGGTTCGTGTCGCAAATCAAAAGTGATTTTGATTTTTTTACCGCGGCATCTTCTGCAGCTAACTGCCCTTTGGCAATTTTTTCCACATCTTCTTTCGTATAGGGATGATTGAATCCTTCTAAATATTCCCGCGCATATTCGGGAACCCACAAACATTGGTAGTGCAAGGCAAGTTTTTCAGCAAGAAATGTTTTTCCCGATGATTCGGGACCAACGATGGCTACTTTAATCAGATTTTTTTTCACTGATCAACTCTTTGGACTCCTTCTCCCTTAGGAGAAGGGCGGGGTGAGATTGAATGAATAGAATTATGCATTTTGCATCTTCAGTTGCCTCCTCCACTTGAAATACCCGAAGATTGCAATGAGTGTATAAAGAAGGAAGAGAAAAGCGATAAGATAGAGCCCGCGTGATGCAAAGAACCACACGCTGAGCGGATCAACAATTATCCAAAACAACCAGTTTTGAATCACTTTTTTCGCCATCATCCATGTGCCGATGAGCGAATAGATAGTAATAACGCTGTCAAGCCAGGGCATGTCGGCATTATAGTACTGGTTGAGCAGCGCTCCGCCTACGGTAAACGGGATGCCAAGCAGCAGCAGCAGCAGGATTTTGTTCAACGGTAAAGAAATAACGTGCAGCGGCTGCGATTCGCGCTTGCCATAAAGCCATTCATACCATCCATAAAAAGCCATCAGCAGGTAGAACAGTTGCAGCGAACCCTGTAGCTTCACATTGTCTTTGAAAAAGAGATAAGTAAAAATTCCGGCGCTGATAATTGCAAATGGCCAGCACCACGGCTTTTCATAGCTTGCGAAGAGAGAGTAAAGAAGGGCGAAGATGAATCCTGTTAACTCAAGAGGAGTAATTGCGTTCCAAAAGGATGTAAAAAAATGCTGCAGCGTTACCATGCCGTAAATATCAAGAGAAATATTTTATGCTGGTAGAAATTTAATTTGGTTTTGCCTTAGAATTCTCTGTCTGGCTTCAAGGAGCAGCTATAGAGTAGCTCGGGGAAGGAAAAAACAATCCGTTTTCACTAAGCATGAATTTGTTTTTTGAGTTCGTTTTTTACATTTGCGCACTAACTATGAAAAAAGGTAAAGTTAAATTCTACAACTACCCGAAAGGTTACGGGTTTATTGAAGACGAAGAAAGCGGACAGGATGTTTTCGTTCACATGTCCGGCGTAAAAACAAACATTCGTGAAGGCGATAAGGTGACTTTTGATGTAATTGAAGGCAAGAAAGGACTGAATGCTGTTAATGTAACTTTGATAGCAGAATAGAGAACTATAAAATATTCCTTCTGTCATTTCCTTTTCTTGTTTCGGCGGTTATCTTTGCGCGCTCAAATAGAAAATTTCCTTAGGATGTTTCGTTTTTTGCTGAGAAATTCTCTTTTTCTTGCCCTTTTTTACTGGGTTTCACTTCCTGTATTGGCTGAAGCGAATACAAAACATGAAGAGCATGGTCAGAAAGAGAAATTTAAGCCGGGTTCTATGATTATGGAACACATTGGCGACAACCATGAATGGCACTTCTTTTCATTACAAAATTCAGATGGAAGTCATAAACATATTTCAATACAACTTCCGGTAATTCTTTACAACACGCAGCACGGATTCGATATTTTCTCGTTCAGCCGTATTGCTCATGGTGATACATATAAGTATTATCAACTGAATGCAGACCATAAAATTACCAGTACAGACGGTTCTTCCTTTTACGATTTCTCCATTACCAAGAATGTGGTTCAGATATTAATCAGCGTTACCATCCTGATTTTATTATTCTTTTCAGTAGCAAAGAAATACTCTACCAGAGGGCACTCCGCTCCAAAAGGATTGCAAAACCTGCTGGAAGTGATAGTTATTTTTGTTCGTGATGAAATAGCCAGACCAATGCTCGGTCATAAGGCAAATAAATACTTACCTTATTTACTTACCATTTTCTTTTTTATATGGGTAAATAATATGCTCGGATTGTTTCCCGGTTCAGCAAATGTTACAGGAAATATTGCAGTTACCTGTACGCTGGCTGTATTCACTTTTATCATTACCCTGTTCAGTTCAAAAAGACATTACTGGAGGCATATACTTGCGCCTCCCGGTGTACCGATACCTGTAATGATTATACTGGTTCCGGTAGAAATTCTGGGAATGTTTACTAAGCCGTTTGCTCTGCTTATCCGGCTTTTTGCTAACATGACTGCCGGACATTTGATAGTACTCAGCTTCCTTTCACTCATTTTCATTTTTTCAGAAATGAATGTTTGGGCAGGTATGGGTATTTCTGTTTTTTCTGTTGCATTTTCAATTTTCATTTACTTTCTGGAGTTGCTGGTAGCAGCGCTTCAGGCATACATTTTTACCATCCTCTCTGCATTGTTCATCAGCGAGGCGGCTGTGGAGCCGAAACACCATTAAAATTTAATTTTCTTTTTTCACTCATAAATCAATTCAATTATGTTTCAATTACTCAATGTTTTGTTCTTAGCCATGGATGGTATCGCTCAGATGGGCGCAGGCATCGGGGCAGGATTTGCTGCCATTGGCGCAGGTATTGGTGTGGGATTAATCGGGAAAAGCGCTCTCGAATCCATTGCACGCCAGCCGGAAGCTATGGGCGATATCCGCGCTAACATGATCATCACCGCAGCTCTGGTAGAAGGAGTTGCGCTGTTTGCGGTGGTTGTGTGTGTGCTGGTTCTTTTCCTCTAAGCAAAAACAAAAAAACTCATCCGCAACGGTTGGTTGCGGATGAGTTTTTCAATTACAGACCGTGAATTGAAAAAATGAAATAGTAATACTGATTTTTGAATTCTAATTTGTACTTAATAAAATGGACTTACTAAAACCTGATCTCGGACTCATCTTCTGGACAGCAGTTATTTTTCTTGCTGTACTTTTTCTACTTACAAAATTTGCATGGAAACCCATCCTAAAAGCATTGGATGAAAGGGAACAACACATTAACGATACCTTGCAAACGGCTGAGCGCACAAAACAGGAAATGGCATCAATGAAAAGCCAGCACGAGCAACTGCTGAATGAAGCACGTCAAGAGCGCAGCCAGATTCTGAAAGAAGCAAAAGACATCAAAGATTCAATTATCAGTGAAGCACGCGAGAAAGCCAAAGCAGAAGGGAGCAAGCTGATTGAAGAAGCAAAACGCGAAATAGAAAATCAGAAAATGGCAGCTATCATTGAAGTGAAGAATGCAGCAGGAACTTTAGTACTTGACATTTCGGAAAAAATTCTTCGCCGTGAACTCAGCAACAAAGATGAGCAGGTAAAATATATCGGTACATTAGTTAAAGAAGCAAAATTGAACTAAGGAATGTCGGCATTCAGATTAGCATATCGTTACGCCAAATCATTGAAAGACCTTGCCATTCAGAAAAACCAGTTGGAGGAGGTGAATAAAGATGTCCGCCGCATTCATGAAGCGTTGAAGTCTAACCAAGATTTGATTTTGATGTTGCGTAATCCCATCATTCATGCAGACAAGAAACAAAAGGTGATTGACAGAATATTCGGCGATGTTCACCCGATAACAGGAGCTTTTTTACGGCTTGCAGTAAGCAAGCACAGGGAAGAGCATCTTCCTGAATTTGCCCAGAGTTTCATTGAGCAATACAATAAGACAAAAAACATTACTCCGGTAAAAGTGACTACAGCAGTACCTATGGATAATGCTATGCTCGCACAAATTTCCGCATTGCTGAAAAAAGACGCTGAAGTAGGGACTGTGGAACTGCAAAATACAGTGGATGAATCCATCATCGGTGGGTTTGTGTTACAATACGGTGACAAAATGTTTGATTCCAGCGTATCGCGGGCGCTCAGCATAATTGACGATGGTTTTGCTGACAATGAATATGTAAAGAAATTCTAAGGCATAAATGATAAGGCATAAAACAGTAAATAGTACAGAACTCTTAGTGTTATATGCGACATCAATTGTTATTAATAAAATCAATAACCTAATTTAATAAAAAACTAAATTATGGCAGAAGTAAGACCAGATGAAATATCAGCAATACTGAGAGAACAGCTCTCTAATTTTAAATCAGCCGCTGAACTGGAAGAAGTAGGAACCGTGTTACAGGTGGGTGATGGCATTGCCCGCATATACGGATTAACCAAAGCTCGTTCGGGTGAACTCGTTGAGTTTGAAAATGGCGTAAAAGCTATCGTGTTGAACCTTGAAGAAGATAATGTAGGTGCGGTACTGATGGGTTCCAGCGAAGGAATCAAAGAGGGGGAAACGGTTCGCCGTACGGGAAAAATCGCATCCATTAATGTGGGTGAAGGAATGTTGGGCAGAGTAGTAAATACACTCGGTCAGCCGATTGACGGAAAAGGACCTCTCAAAGGACAGTTGTATGAAATGCCTTTGGAAAGAAAAGCTCCCGGTGTAATCTTCCGCGAGCCGGTTAAAGAACCACTGCAAACCGGTATCAAAGCTATTGATGCAATGATTCCGATTGGCCGTGGTCAGCGTGAGTTGATTATCGGCGACCGCCAGACAGGGAAAACAGCAATTGCACTCGACACAATTATCAATCAAAAAGAATTTTATGAAAAGGGGCAACCTGTTTATTGTATTTATGTAGCAACCGGACAGAAGAATTCTACCATTGCGAATGTTGCAAAAACGCTGGAAGAAAACGGCGCCATGGCTTATTCTGTAATTGTAGCTGCTTCGGCATCAGACCCTGCTCCGTTACAGTTCTATTCGCCCTTTGCAGGATGTGCCATAGGTGAATTCTTCCGCGATTCAGGTCGTCCGGCTCTGATTATCTATGATGATTTATCAAAACAAGCGGTTTCCTACCGTGAAGTTTCGCTGTTACTGAAACGTCCTCCCGGTCGTGAAGCTTATCCCGGAGATATTTTCTACTTACACTCCCGTTTATTGGAGCGTGCCGCAAAGGTTATCAGTAATGATGACATTGCTAAAAAGATGAACGATTTGCCGGACACAATTCGTCCGATGGTAAAAGGCGGCGGCTCATTAACGGCTCTTCCGATTATTGAAACACAAGCGGGTGATGTGTCTGCTTATATTCCAACCAATGTGATTTCTATTACCGACGGGCAGATATTCCTTGAGTCAAACCTGTTTAACTCAGGCGTTCGTCCTGCAATTAATGTGGGTATTTCGGTTTCGCGTGTGGGTGGAAATGCTCAGATTAAGTCAATGAAAAAGGTTGCCGGTACTTTGAAATTAGATCAGGCACAATACCGTGAACTGGAAGCATTTTCAAAGTTCGGATCTGATTTGGATGCTGCCACTAAGGCGGTATTAGATAAAGGAGCAAGAAATGTGGAAGTGCTGAAACAAAAACAATTTTCTCCACTGAGAGTAGAGCAGCAGATTGCAATTATTTATCTCGGAACAAACGGGTTACTTGGAAAAGTTGCCGTGAACCGTGTAAGAGATTTTGAATTTGACTTCCTGAATGTACTTGAACTGAAGCATAAAAATGTTCTGGATACTTTAAAGACGGGTAATTTAAGTGATGAAGCAACTTCAGTTTTAAAACAAGTGGCGAAGGAAGTAGAGCCAAGGTATGCTAAATGAGATATGAGAAAGTAGGTAGTAGATATCTGATTTCTACCGTAAACTTTAAACTATGCCAGGGAATTTAAAAGAAGTAAGAAACCGGATTAAGTCAGTTGGTAACACCCAGCAAATCACCAAAGCAATGAAAATGGTGAGCGCTGCTAAGTTGCGTAAGGCACAGGATAAAATTCTGCAGATGCGTCCTTACTCTAACAAACTGAAGGACATGATGGAGAATATTGTTTCCGGCTCCGACAGTACTGTCATTTATGCCAACAGGCGCGAAGTAAAAAATGTGTTACTCGTAGTTGTAACATCTGACAGAGGTTTATGCGGCGGTTTCAATTCTAATCTTTTAAAGCTTTCCCGCAGAACTATTCAGGAAAAGTATGCAGCACAGGCACAGGCAGGAAATGTTACAGTAATGCCGATTGGAAAAAAATCGTATGAATATTTTCGCCGCCTTAACCACAAAACGATAAATGATTTCTGGCAACTTTTCAGTCAGTTGAATTTTGAGAATTCGTCAGCAGCATCAAAATTCCTGATGGATAAATTTGCTGATGGCACATTCGATGCCATTGAAATTATTTACAGTCAGTTTAAAAATGCTGCAACACAAATATTTAATGTTGAAAATTTCCTTCCTATAGCTCCTGTAAAAAGCGATGGGAGTTCTAAAAATCTAAAAACAGATTTCATTTTTGAACCTGATAAAGAAGAGTTGATTAATTTTCTGATTCCAAAGATTCTGAATACTCAATTCTTCAAAGTGCTGCTCGACTCTAATGCTTCTGAACATGGCGCCCGAATGACTGCAATGGACAAAGCATCAGAAAATGCCAATGAAATCCTGAAGGAACTGCGCATCATGTATAACCGTGCGCGTCAGGCGGCAATTACCACAGAACTTACTGAAATCGTAAGCGGTGCAAATGCACTGTCGGAAAATTAATTACAGTTTCCCTCATACAGTAAGTCAAACATTTAGTAGAAATAGTTTTTGCTGTACTCTGCCGGATTATCCCATTATATAGGTATTCGTTTGATGCGCAATTGGATTTCTGCCCTTTATCGTTGTGTTACAGCCGTTTTATTCAATAATCATTTTTATATTTATACTTTGAACTGTTTGATTAATTATGAATAATCAATACGTAAAAATAAGGTTTTTTCTTTTTGCCTTTACCCTGCTGTTTTACGGACAACTATCCGCACAGGATATTGAAAATATAAAATCGCAAAAACCATTTGCTATTTCAGGAACGCTGGGCGCTTCTCTCACTTTTTATTCTGCCACTCACAAGCAACCCAGTCATGAGAATTTTTCATGGTTGTTAAACGGTTCGCCGGTGGTTTCCATTTATGGTGTTACACTTCCATTCTCTTTTGCTGTGAGCGAACAGAACCGCGATTTCCGTCAGCCATTTAATAAGTTTGGTGTCAGCCCTTATTACAAATGGATAAAAACTCATATTGGCTGGCAGTCAACTCATTTTTCTAATTACACATTGGCTGACTATAGCTGGCTCGGCGCTGGAATAGAACTGACACCTAAAAAATTCCGATTCTCATTTATGAAGGGAAGATTAAACAAGGCGATTGAAGAAGATACACTCAACACAAAAAATGTTTTTCAAACCCCTTCTTACAAACGCACTGCTTATTGCGTAAAGGCGGGATACGGTACCGAGAAAAATTTTGTAGATATTATTTTAATGAATACAAAGGACGACAGCGCCTCTATTCATCGTCCTGTAGCAACTAACATTACCCCATCAGCCAATGCGGTAATCGGGATAAATACTTTTCAAAGTATTACTGATAAAGTTTCTTTTTCATTAGAAGCGGCACAAAGCATTTATGTCCGCGATCTTGGAGCCGTTGAAAATGATTCAGCTATTATTCCCAAAAAGATAACAGGAATTCCTTCCTTTCTGATACAATCAAATTCCTCGACTGTTAAAGGAGATGTAGTGGATGGCACAGTTAGTTACAATGAAAAAAATTACGGCGTGGGCTTACAGTATAAAAGAATTTCCCCCGGTTATTATTCAATGGGTACTTATTATCTGCTGAATGATGTGAGGGAAATAACGGTAAAACCTTCTGCCGCCTTTTGGAAAAATAAAATCAGAACACAGATAAGTTTTGGAGTGCAGCGTAATAACTTAGATAACGATAAACCTGTTACAACTCACCGGACTATCGGTTCGCTTAATATTACCGCACAACCCTTCCCGGTTTACTTTATTAATTTCGTTTACAGCAACTATGGTATTGGTCAGAAAACAGCGCTGGTTTCTCCGGACAGCATTTACCGGATAGCACAAACCACCGGAAACATCTTGCTGTTACAGACACTGAGCATAGTTAAGAAAAACTTTTCCCACATCTTTTCATTAGTGCTGAACAATCAAACACTGAACGATAAGAACATCAGTACCGATGCGGGCTATACCATTTTTGTACTGAATGGAAACTACCAGTTTGGAATCAATGATTTAAAACTGAGCGCCGGCATCGGTTACCTGATGAACAGTTTCAGCAATTATCTTACAGAATCAACAAGCGCGGGACCCACTCTGAATCTTAATAAAGCATATTACCATAATAAATTACGATCCGGCATTGCTGCTTCGCTGCTGCAAACAAAACTAAAAGACAAAAAATTGAATAGTGTTACAGTAATTTCATTTAACACTTTTTATAAAGTAGATAAACACCACGGACTGTCGCTGAGAATAAATTACCAGGGAGCATCCTCTCATCAGTCCGGCATCCTTTCCTCTAATGAATTTAAAACCATTTTAAGCTATGCGTACACTTTTTAACAGATTATGGCTTGGAATCACTCTTCTGTTTGTTTCTTCCCTTTCGTATTCACAGAATACTACGCTCACTACTACTGTAACACCTCCTTATTCCAAAGAGGTTGAATCCTATCCTTACTCTACGCAGGTACTTGTTCAATCTACTGTTGAGATACTGAGTGCAAGTCTGCGTGTTACCATAAAAGGAGATAATGGAATAACATTAAGAACACCGAATAATTATCTGCCCGTTAATCAATTTGACCTTCTGCCTAATGTTCCGAAAATATTAACCGGCAATGATCTTAGTGAATATTTTAATATAGCCAATCTGAATGTTACAGGTATCAGCGCCAATGAACTTCAGCAGAACGGATTGCCTCCCGGTCAATACAAGATTTGTTTCCGGCTGCTCGACAGTGATTATCAACCTGTCACCGCCGGTGATCCTACAGGATGTAGTATCACTTTTGAAATAAAGGAGCCGGTTACTACTATCTCTACAATTGTAACACCTCCTTTCGGTAATCCGGTAGAGTCTTATGCAAACAGTACAAAGATTATTATTAACTCCGAACAAACTATTTACTCTGCATCACTCCGAATCAGTATTAAAGGTGATAACGGAATAATATTATCTACTCCATCCACATTCTATAATGCTCCTCAATTTGATGTAACACCTCTTGTTCCTGTTATCTTGACCGGTAGTCAGTTGAGCGCTTATTTTGATTTACAGAATTTAGTAGCCAGCAATATCAATAGCGCTGCGCTGAAACAAACAGGATTACCTCCGGGTCATTACAAAATTTGTGTCCGGCTTATAGACAGTGATTATATTCCTGTAACAACAGAAGACCCTACCGGATGCAGCGCCCTGTTCGAAATAAAGAATGCAGAGCCGCCTCAGTTGCTCACACCGCAGTGTAACACCGCCATTCCTTTTAATGTAGTTCCGAACATTTTATTTAGCTGGACACCGGCGATTGGCGCACCTGTATTTACCCGATACACCCTCAAGATAGTAGAGATGCTGGATACCACTGTATCTCCTGCCAATGCAATGCAGTCGGCAACAACTCCTCCATTCTTTGAACAGGAAGTTACCGGTTACTCATTTCTGTATGGACCCGGTCAGCCCATGATGGATCCGGATAAGAAATATGCGTGGCAGGTGATAGCAAGTGATGAAGAAACAAACACGCAATTCCAGAATGAAGGTAAAAGTGCTGTATGTTCTTTTTCGTTACAGCAGTTTAATGGTATAGCTGTTCCCACTCCTCAGGAAGATAACAAAAATAAAACGAATATTTCGCCGGTGTTACAACTTTTTCCTGTACTGAATATTCCTTATGTTGCTTTGAAAGGAAAATTAGAGTGGGCATTCCCTAAGACAGAGGAAGGCGCTGCTGTAACAGAATCCGTTCTTAGATTATCAACATCTCAGTTTAACCAATCTTCCGGTAATGTTTTCTTCGACCCGAATGCTGTATCTGCTCCCGGAATAAATCAATCAGAACCCTTTACTACCGGAGGGGCTTCAGGTAAATATTACACTTCCGACATCAATCAAACTGTTGCCAATATTTTTAATCAGCAAAAACTAAGTGTATTTGATAAGCAGCAGAATGCTATCAATGCGCTGGCAGGAACAGAAAAACATCCGTTGAGCAAGGTGAAGATTGATTTTACGCTGTGGATTAAAGATGAAGTAATTGAAACGATTAAAAAACTGAATGTAGTTCCCGGCGGTTTAAAAGGACCATTAGCTACACTGGAAAATGAAATCTTCATAGGTAGTGTTACAACGAACGAGGACGGTACTTTTCAATTGGTCTTTATCAAATCCATTCCACAGGATTTAGAACAGTACTACAATCTAGATATTGATATTAAAGAAGAACACTTTGATTTTCCCACTATCAGTATTCCGATAGAAAAAGATGTTACAGGCGGATATACCATCGGCACATTAACAGGATTAGCAAAAGCATACCGCTTCAAACCGATTGTTAAAGATCAGGACGGCAACACTATTGAAACAGCAAAACTGACTATTGTGCGGGATAAATGGTGGAATTACTACAACAGTTTTCCTAACCTGAAATGGGAAGGAAACCGTAATCCTGATTCATTATCAAACCTGACTTATGTGGCTGATGGGAAGAACACGAATGTTTTTAAGCGGATGTTTATGTCGTTAAGCATCTTCGATTACTACTTATTAAAAGTGGAAGCAGAAGGATATACAACCACTCAATTTTATTTCAGTGCGGGGTCAGGAAAAATATCAACACTCAAATCCGGTGTTACACTTGTAGAAAAAGTCTTTACCGTGCAGGCAAATGACCCGATGGTGAAAGGTCGGGTTATTTCCAAAGAAACCGAAATACCCATATCCAATGTAACTGTTACAGTAAAATCGGAAAGTGGAAAAACCTTCTCTGCTCAAACCGGATCTGACGGAAGATTCACCATTGCTAACATTCCGGTAAACGACAAACCCTACGCCTTACTGGTCAATACGGGCATGGGTGATTTATGGCAGGATCCAAACTTGTTATACCTGAATAAAAAAGGAATTATAGAAGTGAGAGATCCGCTTTTGGTGGAGGCGCAATTATATACAGTGAAAGGCGTGGTTGCCAATATTCATTCAGATGTGTTAAATCAGGCAACTGTAACATGGGCTTCGGGAGGAAAACCGGTATTCACTAATGAAGCAGGATTATTTGTAACAGCTCATCCATTGGGAAAAGATACGCTGATTGTCAGCAAAGACGGTTATCGTGATGCACGGGTTCCGGTAGATTTAAAAAAGTCATCTCCTTCTTATCAAGTCATTTCGGATTTATTTGGAGGAAAAAATATACCCAATAGTGCGATCGACTGGACACCTATTCTGAATATAATCGGAGGAGGAAATAAAGATAACACCAGCATTGGGCAACAATTAGCGCTTGACTTCGGATATGTTGGAAGTAACAGCGTCAGCAATAAGAATGTAAACTTAAAAGCAAGTGATGCGATGGTCTATGACCTGTTCGGTAATAATCCGGCTCAATCGCCTGCGCCTGTTCTCATTAATCTTGACACCATTAAATTGAAGAAGTTTTATGTTCAGGTAACCGTTAAAGATGCAGCAAGCAACGCGGCAATTGTAAATGCAAAAGTTAAAGCCGATATAGACAAACCGGATGTGCTTACAGATTCGAAAGGTGTGGCGATTCTTGAAGATGTTTCCTATGGTACGCCTGTCTTTTATATTTACGGACCATCCGGCTCTGCCTATATTCCTCTTCAGCAGCAAACAACCATTACGGCAAGTGAAGACACAGCAAAAATTGTAGTACAACTTGAAAAAGGCGCACTTGTTTCCGGCAAAGTAACTTCTTCAGGAGCACCGGTACAGGGAGCAAAAGTTTTTGTGGTGGGAATGGATTTTATTTTCTCACTGAGCGATTCAAGTGGCAATTATCAGATGCCCGGAATTCAAGCAGGCACTCATACACTGCGCGCTGTGAAAAGCGGATATATAGCTGATGAAAAAGCACAAACCTTTTTAGCTAAGAATTACACTATCAATTTTAACATCACAAAACCTGATTTTGATGCATCAAAGTTGTTGGGATTCGATGTACAGCTTTATCATGTTACAGCCGGAAGCAGTCCGGATGAATTTACGATTGACGGAGCATTTGTAAATCTTCCTGCAAACGGTATTTTTTCGTTCTCAAAATCTGTTACACTTGAGTTTCCGCCATTAACAGTTGTTAAAAATCCGGATGGCTCTATTCAACCTAAGGCGGGGAAAGTTGTAACACTCACCTCCAACCTGCCTTTGAAAGTGTTGAACTTCCTCGATGTAATTGCCTATAATTCTTCGGGCTTACAGGTTTTACCACAAGGGAGCAACATGAAGAAAGGAGTGATTACCGCTACAATTAAAATGGATATGTCTTCTCCCTTTTTCAGTAAAACATCTTTTCTGAAATATCCTTCTGCACTGCAACTGGTTAATGGCAGCAATGAAGAAATAGCATTCATATCAAGTGATGGCACTATACCCAATCAGTCAAATGAATTCCAACTGAAAAGTCCATCGGCGACATGGACAATTTATAATGTTTCTTTCACTGCTAATCTGCCGCAATGCAAAGTAAGCAGCAACGGTATTGATTTGAAAGGATCGTTGAGTGTAAATAATATTCCGGGATTAGGCAACACTTCACTTCAGGTGGACAACTGTAACATCAGCACATCAGGCGAATTGAAGGCGGTGAATATTAGTGTAAATCCGAACCCTGTGCTGAATCTGTATTCATGGGCGTTAAAAATTAAATCAGCCACACTGAATCAGTTCGGGTTCAAGTTTGGCGGCGATTTAAGTGTAAAGGTTCCTTCAACTAATGACATGAATATTTCGTTCTCTAATCTTACCATTAATAGTTCGGGAATAACAGGAGGAGTTTTTTATTTACCGGGAAATATCAGCATCATGGGGATTGTAGGTTATTCTGCTCCTTTGGGTAATACTTTTCAATTAGGAAAAGTGCCGGGGAAAAATGCTTACCGGCTGACCGGAACAGGAAGCATCAATTTTGCAAAATATCTGACGAGCGGTATTCCCTTAGAAAGTTTCAGTATTGCTACTGATGGTAATCTGGAGATAAAAGCCAAGCCCGAAATCTCCTATGATATTATCAATATTGCCAGCTTTAATATTTCAGGAATTGAAATGAATACTGCTATTCCTGAAGTAGCTGTAACAGGCAAGATTAATCTTTATATCCCCGGATTCAATACGGGTGCTGGTGGAAAATTCCATTTTAAGAAAAGTAGTTTTGCAAGTATTGATGATATTTCTTTTAATCTTTCTATTGGCGCCATAGGAAGCGTAGGCGCTACCACCTCATTTACCGGCAGCGGTTTTAAAGGTTCGGGAAAATTGAAAATTGCGAATAGCGGTGTCGGAGATATTTCTGCCAGCTTCTCTTATGAAAAACCTTCTTCAGGGATAAAGCTGACTATTGGAGTAGTTCCGGGTTTACCACCGATTCCATTGGTAGGAACTGTCAGTTTGGAAAATATTGGGGGTAAAGTAATGCTGAACACCTCCAATAATGTTTATGCTGTAACACTCTCCGGTCGGATAGTAGTAGCGCCCGGTACTTCTGCTATTGTTTCATTAGACCCGATTGCTGTTACAGTTTCCGCTTCTGCCGCCGGTCCTGTTATACAAGGAGATGCCTATGTCAAAATAATCAGTTGGAATATTGGTAAAGCAGAATTCAGAATTGATTATCCGAACAGATTATTGTTTGTTAAAGAATCAATAGAAGGTGGATTTAATTTATTACCGGGTGTTTCATTAAGCGGAAAACAAGAATTAGTATTTACCGCCAGCGCTAAATCAGGAGATATGTATTGGTTTGCCGGAATGTATGCTGATGTAAACATGATTGGCGATCTTGTAAAGGGAAATGGATCTGTTGTACTTGCATGGGGGCTGTCCAAATATGGTCATCCTGAATTTAGCGAATACACCAATTTTATTCCTGACGAATCATTAGACAATGGAAGGATTTATGGAGTGAATGTTTATGCTAATGTATCTATTGGTGTGAAAAAGGAAGATGCAGACTGTGCTGATTTTACAGTAGGTAAAATATGCGGTTATGCTTATACCAATACGAAAGGATTATTTTACAGTAATCTCATGAACGGTACTATCGGTGTATCCATTGCTTCGGTTTGGGAAGCAGCAGCGTGGGCAGAAATTTTTGGATTTGACTTAGGAGGACTGGCAGCGTCAGCGTCAGGCGAATTGGGTGGAGGACATGACAATGCAAGGGGCTGGTGGTTCTCCGGTAAAGCGAGCGGTAGCGCAAGAGCATGGGCTGGTTGCTGTGGTTCCGGTTGTGGAACAAAGGTTTGTTGGGGCTGTTGTGTGGATTCTTATATAGCAGGTGAAGTTTGTCCGTGTCCGTGCGGCGCTAAAATTTGTGCCTCTGTATCTGTGAATGTTGACATCAGCGAAAAGCAGGGAAGCTCAGTAGGAATTGACCTGTTCTAAGAAAACAATAAAAAGAAAAAAGATGAAAAAGATAATTATTGTTCTGCTACTTCTAAACTTCAGCGGGTTGTATGCCCAGCAGGTTATAGAAGATAAACTTGTACTGAAAGAAAGCCCCGAAGGCGTTTTTATTTATCTCAGTAGCAAATCCATAGGAGAAAAATCAAACTCAGGTATTACCCATGTATTAATTGAACGGATGTTGCCGGGAGAGAAAAACTATTCTTCCATAGGTCAGGCAACAATGGTTGGCTCTGTTGAGGAATTTAAAAATACCGCTAACCCGGAAATGCTCAAGAATATTATGCAGATGAAAAAATTAAAATCAGAAAAGGAGGCATGGGAATATCTATTGTCACATCCCTCTGCGGATGATTATGGTTTTCTGGCTTTAGATTCAAAATTTATGAGCGCTATGGGAATGATGTATATTGACAGACAAGTGAAAACTATTTCTAAGAGTGGAATGGCTCAGTATAAGGCGAGTTTTATTAAGCGGGATAATACAACAGGATATATTATTACAGGAAAGATTACACTGGGAGCAACTCCGTCTATTCGTCAGCCGAAATTATTAAGTAAAAAGGAAGACGACACACATATTTCCATTATCTGGACAGCAGATAAATCCACTTCGCCGGATGCTATGTTTGCAGATGTTTACAAATCAGATGATTTCAGTAAAGGATATAAGAAGACAGGAAGAATTATTGTCAATACAGATACTGTAACACAAAACATCCGTTATATATGGACAGAGCAGGTAGCTCCTTTCCGGTTTTACAGGTATTATCTGGTTCCTGTTACAATTGCCGGACTCCCGGGTCCTGCTTCCGACACAGTACAAGTAGTTTCAGTTAATGCTTCCTCTATTAAAGTTGTTACAGCTATGTCAGCAACCGATTCTTCCAAGGGCGTTTTGTTGCAATGGCATCCTGTCCCTGCTAATACTTTGGTTACCGGATTAAGGATTGAACGCTCCCGCGGCGCTGCGGAAGGATATATTCCTATTGATACTGTTTCAGCATTTGATTCCGCTTATTGGGATTTGAAAGTAATTCCCGGCTATAGTTATTATTACCGTTTACGGACAATCACCATACGGAATGATTCTTTTCCTCCTTCTGCCTTTGCCAGTGTTACAGTTAAGGCAAATGGAATGTTTCTTCAGTCGCCTTCAGGATTAAAAGCCACATCTGAGAAAGGAAAAATTCAACTCGCATGGAATAAGTCTGCTCAACCTCAGATTGCAGGATATATAATCTATCGCTCAAACGGAATCAATGATTCACTGAAAATACTGCAACCGCTTATTAAAGACACTTTGTACATAGACACACTTTTGCTTTCCGCCGGAAATCAATACAAGTACGCTGTTAAAGCAGTTGACTATGAAATGCAGTCGAGTGAATTTTCTGATATTGTTTATGCGCATATAGCAGATATAAAAATAATGGAGCCGCCGACAGGATTATCTGTTTCAGCAGAGCCGGGAAAGATTTCTCTTTTGTGGAACAACATGCGGGCAACGGACACACGCATTTGGGGATATAATATTTATCGCTTTTCAGGAGATGCCCCTCCCGAAGCGCTCAATAGCAATTTGTCTGTTACAGACCTGACTCGTTTTAATTTTAAGAAAATAAATTCATCCATCAATACGGCTACCATTTATTCAGACTATACCGTTGAACAAGGTCAGCGGTATTATTATGCTGTAACAGCAGTGAATAGCGACGGAACAGAAAGCATTTCTTCTTCAGTTTCGGAAGTAGAAGTGCCGTTTGTTGTATGGAGCGCTCCTGCACAATTTGGTTTGGAAAAATCTGATAAAGGAATTGTCATCTCATGGGGAATGCTGCAATCTGCCGGAGCTAAAGAGTGTTTAATCTACCGGAGAGCTTCCACTGACCTGCAGCCACAGAAAATAGCCACCGTAAAATTCAGCGACAAGAAATACACCGATGCCACCGCTCAAACCGGAGTGGTTTATTTTTATTCCATCGCATTGAGTAATGAAAAACAAACAAGCGCAACAAGTTTAGAGAAGGGGATTGTGAGGTAATTTTTCATGTACAGCATTTAAATTGCAGGCTATTTCTGTTTGATTCCCCGACTTAAAATATTTAATATCTGGTCAGCTCCGGTTTCACCTGGTCAATGTAGGCGAGAATACCTCCTTTCAGGTTATAGAGGTTGTCAAAACCAAATTTCTCTTCCAGTTCACGGATGGCTTTAGCGCTTCGTCCGCCCATTTTACAATGAATCACTACTTTCTTATCGCGGGAGATTTTTTCCGCGTTAGCTGTAACAGTAGCGAGAGGAATCAACTCGGCGCCGATGTTGACAATTTCGTATTCATGCGGTTCCCGGACATCAATCAACTGAAATGATTTATCGGCAGACAACCATTCAGCCAATTCTGTTACAGTAATTTCTTTTATTTTGCTTTCTACGGCTTTCACTCCGCAGAATTGCTCGTAGTCAATCAATTCTTTAATGGTAGGGTTCTCTCCGGTGAGCGGATTATTTTTGTTGGCTTTAAAATTCAGTACCCGGGTTTCAAAACTCAGCGCATCGAAAATAAAGAAGCGTCCGCTTAGTGGTTCTCCCACACCTGTTACCACCTTGATCACTTCAAGCGCCTGCAAGCTCCCGATGATACCGGGTAATACACCCAGTACGCCGCCCTCTGCACAACTCGGCACTAATCCCGGAGGTGGAGGGGTAGGAAATAAATCGCGGTAGTTGGGTCCGGTACTTCCGTCAGCGTTCCGGTAATTGAAAACAGAAACCTGTCCCTCAAACTGAAAAATGGAAGCAAACACATTGGGCTTGTGCTGTAACACACAGGCATCATTCACTAAGTAACGGGTAGGAAAATTATCCGTTCCGTCCGCTACCACATCATAATCCTTAATAATATCCAGTGCATTTTTAGAGGTCAGTTGAGTATTATGAAGTATGATATTAATGTGCGGGTTCAGATTCTGCAACCGTTCCTTTGCCGCTTCTGTTTTTAGTTTTCCTACTTCTTTTACGCCAAATAAAACCTGCCGCTGAAGATTGCTTTCATCTACCACATCAAAGTCAATGATGCCGATGGTTCCTATACCCGCCGCAGCAAGATACAGTAACGCAGGGCTACCTAATCCTCCTGAACCGACTATAAGCACTTTTGCCGCCTTCAGTTTTTTCTGCGCTTCCAATCCAAAATCAGGAATGATAATGTGCCGGTTGTAACGCGCTAATTCTTCTTTTGAAAAAGTTATATCTTTCATGATAGTTGTTTTTGATTTTAAGTTAACGGCTGCCCCCTGCAATAGCCGGAATGATGCTGATGATACTGCCCTCTGTCAGAGGAGTGTGTTCTTCCTGAAGACTGCGAATGTTATCGTCTCCAACAAAGATGTTAACGAAAGAACGAATCTTTCCATTGTCATCCAACAGATGCTTTTTCAAGTCGGGAAAGTCCAGCAGCAGTTGTGAAATTACTTCACTTACGGTAGAACCGTTAATGTTTAACCTGGAATTTTTGTCAGTAAATTTTCTCAAAGGAGTAGGGATAATGATAGTTGCCATGTTTAATTGTTTTATTTGATTAAAAGTTCTTGTGTAATGATTTCTTCTTCAAATTGTTCCTGTTCATTCAACCGCCAGGAGCGAATCTGAAAAAATTCTTTATCAAGTACCGATAGAATGATATAAGAGAAGTAAGGTTGCGCTACCACCCGGTCATGTTCAGAGGGTATCGGCGGATGATTCGGGTGTGAATGGTAAATGCCGAGCAAAAGCAATCCCTGTTTTTCGGCATACTGTTCAGCATGGAGATAATCTTTCGGTAGAATTTTGAACCGGCGCTTTTTATTCTCTTCGCTGTTGTTATTTACCATAGCGATTTCTGTTACAATGCGATGTTCTTTATCTTCTTTACCAAACATAAATCCACAACATTCATTCGGGAAGGTTTCCTCTGCATGGGCAATCATTTTTTGTCTGGCAACGGGCGCTATCTGTAACATCATTAAAAGATTTGTTTTATTACTTCATTGTAACGGTCTGCATTATCAGGAAGAATGGTAACCACCACTCCCTGTTCTATTTGATTAGCAATACGAATAGCTCCTGCAAGATTTGCGGCTGAAGAAGGACTTAATAACATTCCTTCATATTTCGCTGCTGCTTTAAGTATTTCATAAGCTTCTTCTGTGCTCACTTCTGCATTCTCATCGGCAAGGTTAGAATTATATATCGCAGGCACTACTGCTGTTTCCAAATGTTTCCATCCTTCCAGAGCGTGCATTGCGGAATCAGGTTGGAGCGCAACAAGTTTTATTGTTTCATCCCATTCTTTCAACCGTTTACCTGTTCCGGTAAAAGTACCGGTAGTACCTAATCCGCAAACAAAATGTGTTACAGCAGGAACACTGGTCATTATTTCTGTTGCCGTGGTATGATAGTGCGCTTTAAGATTATTGATGTTGGAATATTGATTAGCGTAATAGTATTTCTCCGGAAAGCGCTCTGACAAATCCTTTGCTACTTCCTGTGCGCCGTCCGTTCCTTCAAACCGCGAGGTGAAAATAATTTCTGCACCAAATAATTCTAAGAGGTCTTTTCGTTCTTTGGAGGCATTCTCCGGAAGGCAGATACTCACCTTGATACCGAGCCGTGCGCCAATGGCAGCGTACGCAATGCCGGTATTGCCGCTTGAAGCATCAAGCAAAGTTTTTCTTTCATTCAATTTACCGGAGGCAATGGCATCCTTAATAATGGAATAGGCGGGACGGCATTTCACACTGCCGGATAATTGTTTCCATTCCTGCTTGGCATAAAGCTGTACTCCTTTTTTCGAGAATAGATTCTTTACAGGGTACAACGGAGTATTCCCCACTTCTGTTCTGATACTCAGTACATTCTTCATAAGCAAGTTACTATTACCGCTTATTTCTATTTTGGTTTCAGCTATCATTGGTCAGTGTATTTTTTAGTTAATGTGGAAGTTTATCGCGGAAGTAACTGTAAGTCCATGTTCCGATTATGGCGCTGAGCAAAACGACCGCTGCAACCGCAAAGCCACTGCCTATCTGCGCATAAATAGGACCGGGGCAAGCGCCGGTTAATCCCCAACCGATACCGAAAATCAGTCCGCCTATGATCACGCCGTGATTATATTTTTTAGGATGGATAATTACTTCTTCACCCTTTAATGTTTTGATCCGGAAACGGCGAATCAACCAGATAGAGATTGCTCCCGTAGGGATTGCTGTCATAAATATTCCGTACATCTGAAATCCCTGGAAGTGAAACATCTCTTGCATCCGGTACCAGGAGATTGCCTCCGATTTGGTGAGGATAAATCCGAATGCGGTACCGAGTATTAAGTAAGTAATGTATTTCATCAAGATTATTTTAAAAGAAGAGGAAGCAATATCCACGAGGTAATGATGCCTCCTGTGAAAAAAGAAATAGTTGAAAGCAGTGAAGGAAATTGTAAAGCGGAAAGACCCATGATGCCATGTCCCGATGTACATCCGCCTGCATAACGGGTTCCGAAGCCAATCAGAAAACCGCCCACTACGGTAATAATGAATCCTTTCAGTGTAAATAAACTACCGATGCTGAAAATTTCTTTTGGCAGCAAAGCGGCAGTGGGTTGAATGTTCCAGTGATGGAATAATTGAATGGTACTATTTGAAACCTGTACCGGTTTTGTATTCTGTAACAGGAATCCGGCTATAAATCCGCCAAGCAGGATACCAAAGACAAAAACCAAATTCCATCTTTGTTTTTTCCAGTCATAATTCAGATAAGAAATTTTTACGGGAGTGGCGATAGCGCATATTTGCCGAAGAGTACTGGAGATACCCAGCATTTTATTTCCAGTAATGAGCAGCGCTGGAACAGTCAGCCCAATGAGCGGTCCGGCGACGTACCAGGGTATGGGCTGGCGGAGAAAATTAATTATGGTTTGCATGAAGCAGTAGTCGGATAAATGTTAAAACTTACTGTAAACTTTATTTGGGTAAAATCCGGTTTTTCCGGTGGGGTAGCTCTCCGGCAGATGCGGAGTCGCAGAGGTTAAAGCGTTGCCATACGGCAACACAGCATCGTACAACAACAGCAGGTAGTTGTTGAGGAATTCATTTTTATGGGATGCTGGTGATTCATAATTGAACGGTGCAAATATTTGGTAAAGATTTTTACAATACCAAATATTTTTTTCGGATAAGTAGAATTAATAGTCAAAAGATAATACTATCTGAAACGACAAAACTCTGTAACAGTAACTTTGAGATCTAACAGCTAAAGCATTGTTGGTATTTCTCTGTTTGTTTCGGAACAAGTCTAAATTTATGTCTGTCTAACCTGATAATTATCCAAACAATAGTATTATGTTTGACATAGGAGAAAGTGGGCAACATTAGTAGAACGCAATATAGCGTTGAGATTTTGATTGTTTTCTTCTTAACTATATGGTTGTTTTGGGCACTATTGATTACAAATTAAAAAGATTAGAAATACCTATAGATCGCTTTATCATTCTCTTCAATAAAACATTTTAAGTCTATCGTGTAAAATATTTATGGAAATGTTATAACCATTAAGCAGAATATAAATGGAAAGTCATTTCACCATACCACAGGATATACTACTTAGAGATATAGTGTGTTCATTCTGGCAGATAAGCAGGAATAATTCACCTTCCGTAGAGGAAACTATTATACCTAAGGGTATTATAGAATTGATTTTTAATCTTGAAGCCCCTGTACATTATGTGCAACTTAACTCCCAATCACAGACCATTCCAAGATGCTTTGTACAGGGTTTTCATACTCATCCTATCCAACTTAACCTGACAGGTAAACAGTTGTTTTTTGGCGTGGTACTTACTCCGGCATCCGTTAAGCAAATATTCCATTGTATCCCGGCAGAACTTAGTAACTGCGTAATTGATTTAACCTTGGTTGACCCTTCTTTTTATTCGCTATGGCAGTATATAGGTGAGCAAAAAACCTTTAATGATCGGGTAACTGTCTTTTCGAATTGGCTAAAAAAAAGACATCCTCAACTCAACAACAGAGAATGTGCGCTAAACAATTTATTAAACTCATCAGCTTATATTAATTCCTCTGTCTCTGAAATAGCTAAAGAGTTTTGCTACTCCACCCGGCAACTTTACAGAAAACTATTTGAACTTACAGGCATGAATACAGAACAAGTTCTGCTTTACAAAAGATATTTACAGTCGGTAAATCTGATACATCATTCAGATTTATCCCTTACTGACATTGCCTATCTCTGCCATTTTTCTGATCAATCTCATTTCATAAAAACATTCAGAAATCTAAGCTCGTGCACACCTAAGGAATACAGACAAAATAAAAGTACTGTTATGGGACACATGATTAGAAATGTCCGTTAAATACAATTTTATTCTATTGGTTCTTTTCACTTTTGTTTATCCTTAAAGATTAAGGAATAGATATACACCAACACAAGTTTTCTGATTAAATATTCTACAGAATGATTTACAAGTTTTCATTTATTGAGAAGATACTTTTATCGAAAGATATTATTCCTCATCCTTTTGCTGATGCTTCCTTTTCCGCAGGATTAGCATTTGCTTTAGGAACAGCCGTGAAATTAAAAATAGCCGACCAGCTCAGTATGGAACTGAAAGAGGTGAAGAAAATTGCAGCCGGTGCCGGTGTCAGTGAGTTGGGCGCTGAATTAATTCTCGACTGTCTTGATGCGCTGGGATATGTACAAAAGAAAGGGACACAATATGCTTTTAACAAGCGCGGATATAAAAGTTTATCTGCACAGTCACCTGATAATCTCCGGTACTTCATTCTCTTTTGTGATTATTTATACAAAGGTTACCTGAACTTAGATGAAACAATACGACTGGGGAAAAATCCTAAAGCAAACATGCTGGATGAAATGTCTGATTATGAATGGGAATTATTTTCCAGAGCAATGATTGACATTTCAAAAACCAATTACAAAGAGGTTGCCGGTAAAATTCCAGTAGCAAAAACTCATACAAAAATGCTGGATCTGGGCGGTTCGCATGGGCAATACAGCATTGAGCTATGCAGACGGAACCCCCATTTAAAATCCACCATTGTTGATCTTCCACAGGTTAAGAAATATGCAGATGAATGTATTGCCAAGCATCGTGCTTCCGGAAATGTTTCGTTTCTCCCTTCTGATTTCATGAAAGATGAGCTACCCAAAAACATTGATGTCATTCTTGCCTTTAATATAATTCATGGATTTAATCCAAGCCAAAATGAAGAATTAGCAAGAAAGATTTTTGATTCATTAAACGATGGCGGCATCTATGTAATACTGGATCAGATTAAGGGAATCGGAGGAAGTTCACAATTGTCAAAGGCAACTACTTCTTACATGGCATTAAACCTGTTACATCAGGCAGGGGGAAAAACCTATTCAGAAGCTGAGATTGACACATTCACTAAAAAGGTCGGATTTAAAAAGACAGAATTGAAAAAATTACACGCCCCGGGTTTTGGCGTTATTGTAATATATAAGTAGCTTACCTTATGAGTATTAAACCCAAATTATTCAATAGAACCACCAATCCTAATGACGGTCATTAGAAATG
>CAYRJA010000028.1:0-31451 GCA_964424455.1 uncultured Bifidobacteriaceae bacterium | reverse complement strand
GCGTGCATTCTCGCCGAGTTACTCCGCAGTACTCTGAGCGAAGAGAGAACTCTGTAAATTACTGTAACACTTACTCATTGACAAAAAAGTTTTCTTCAGTTACCTGAAGAAGATTGCTCTTATTTTCCACTCTACCTAAACGCATTTTAAGCCCCAATGCCGAACGAAAATTTTCAGATTAGTTTTTCATCTTCCTCAAAATATATTTTTAAGAGCCACTTAAAAGCTCTCTAATAAACTCCTTTGTCAACAGGTACCTATTGATAGTTCTGTGCATGAACAGTAAAATTGTAACAGTAGAGCAGCATTATGATTATCCTTTTCATTTGTTAATTGATTGACTATAAACAGGCAATGTCAAGTAAATTATTGTTTTGTTGTGGAAACGGGTGGAGTTTTGGTATCTTTTGCTTCGGTAGTATGGCTATTAATGACTCGTACTGTTTTCAATAAAATAAATTTTTCACTGTTATTGGTGTTATTACCATTAGCACATTCTATCCCCACAATATCTTCCTTGTGCAGTTTGGAGATACAGTGGTAATTGCTGTAACACAACTCGTTCATAAATTTATCAATTGCGTGAGTGAATATAATTAATTTTGGCTGACCGATTTACATGTTCCGAATTTCTTTTTTATTTTTTTTTATTTCAATCCTTTGTGGAAATGAATGGATATCCGCACAGACTATCTCTTATTCATTACCCGTCAAGCTGCAATATGGTGTAAACCGCTTTGACATACTCGGAAGAAACGCACAAGGAATAGTGATGCAGGAAAGCAGCCGCACTCAAACCACTATAGAAGTTTTTTCTACTGATATGAAACTGAAGTGGCGAAAAAATCTGCCATTGAAAGAATTGGGTGCATCCGTTCAGCGGATTTTCCTGCTTGGTGACTCATCGCTTATTTTTTATTCGTATTTCACTAAGGGTAAATCAATGCTGAAAGCGGTGAAGACCAATGACCGGTTTGAATTGCCGGGCAGAACTATGATAGTGGACTCTGTTAATGTTTACAACTATGTTGAACCACCGGATTATTCATTCACTCTGTCCAATAACAAATCGAACTTTTTGATTTATTTTTCTGATGGCAGCGCTGAACTGAAAAATAAGATTCATGCTATCGTAATTGACAAATACCTGAACATCCTCAGCCGGAATACTATTCCCATTCAACTTACGGAACAACCTCGGTTGATTACAGCATTAGTAGATGATTCGGCAAGATCCTATTTTCTTACCGGCGATAACCGGGTAAAAAATTTCAGAAATAATTTTTCTTATCTCACTTTTCAACTTTATTACTTTAACGATTCATCCAAGAATTTCCAATATCAAATCTTCTATGCCGACGGAAAATTAATGACGGATCCTGTTGTCCGTATGGACTGGTTGAATCAAAGAATAATACTTGCCGGATTATATTCAAATGACCCGGGGATTGAATCTAAAGGAATTTATTATTCAAGTTATCAAATACCCGGCTGTAAAGTGTTACAGAGAAAATTTACAGACTTTACCGGTGAATTACTCTCTTCGCTCAGTGGAAATGTACCACCACGCCGCAATGATGGCTTCTTTAATTTCAAGCCAAAAGAAATGATTATTAAAAATGATGGAGGCGTTATATTCTTCAGCGAAGCTGTATCAGTATCTTCTGAGTCATTCGCTAATCCCGGTTACGGAGGTATCGGTTTTTCGTCTTCGCTTACCGTCAACTTCTATCACTATGATGAAATCCTTACAACCGGTTTTTCTCCGGATGGTACAGTAGAATGGCAAAAAATATATCCTAAGAAACAACAAACCGAAGGTGATGAGGGCTACTATTCTTCGTTCAGTGTTTTTATTGGAATAAATTCTCTCTCTCTCTTCTATAACGATTTTATTGTAGGGATTACCAATTTAGTTTCTTACAAGGTAAATATTGATGGTTCATCTGAAAGGAAGGAAATATTCAACTCAGATAAGAAAGGGCTGCTACCCGTCTGTCAATTTGGCAAACAAATTTCTTCGCGCGAGTTTATCATCCCGAGTATCAAGCGGAACTACCTTCAATTTATTAAAATCACATTCTAATTCATCTGACTTGCTCCGCATTTTAAAATCATCTTCTCCAATTGCCATTTTATATCTTATTGTTATGGCTGTATTGCTGCATTTGGTTGTTTTTCTATTCCCTGTTACACCATCCGTTGAGTTTAATGATCCACTGGGCAAATTTTTCATTTTTGTTTTACAACAGATGCCAATTAATCAGGATTGGCTTCATAACATTATAGCTATCATCCTCCTTATTGTTGAAGCATTATACTTTAACATAATTTTAGTAAGGCATAAAATTGTAACACGAAGCGGCTCTATTCCCTCCTACTGTTTTCTGTTGTCGTCTTCATTGTTTACTGATTTTCTATACTTGACTCCTGCATTAGTTGCCAATCTTTTTCTACTGATAATTATTGACAAACTATTTACAATTTATCACTTTGAGAAAATGAGCAGCAAAATTTTTGATATCGGCTTTATTCTTTCTCTGACAACACTATTTTATTTTCCATCCATAGCTTTCATAGCCTTCCTGATTATTGGCATGGCAACTATTCGTCCCATAAGACTGAATGAATATATCATATTATTTATAGGTTTTCTTGTCCCATATTTCCTAACAGGCGTTTATTATTTCTGGAATGACTCACTTCCTATTCTATGGGAGAATTTCCGGTTTTACGGAATTTATAATCACAAAATTCATCTCACCTCTGATTATTCTTTCTGGGTAATAACTGTGTTTATGTTTCTGATTACCAGCTGGGCTGTACATATTATTCAGCTTAGTTATTTTAAAACTTTAGTACAAATCAGGAATTATTTTATAGTTATTTTTTGGTTCACGGTATTAGGATTTCTGACGGTATTCTGTTACCCCACAATCAAAATAGAGTATTTTATGTGGCTATCCATCCCTTCTGCAATAGCATTCAGTTATGCAATTCCTGAAATCCGTCGCCAATGGGTTGCAGAGATTGCACATTTAACCTTAATATTGCTCGTGCTTTTTTTCCAATATCAAAACCACTTTAAAATTATAAAATGAAATTTGGTGTAGTTGTTTTTCCCGGCTCCAATTGCGACCATGATGTAATTCATGTTTTAGAAGAAGTGTTGCAGCAAGAAGTAAGAATTCTCTGGCATAAAGAAAATTCGTTGAAAGATTTTGACACACAGGACTGTGTTATTCTACCCGGCGGATTTTCTTATGGCGATTATCTGCGTTCCGGAGCTATTGCACGCTTCTCCCCTATAATGAATGCTGTGATTGAATTTGCCAACAGCGGCGGATTTCTTTGGGGAATTTGTAACGGCTTTCAGATTCTTTGCGAAGCCGGCTTGTTGCCCGGCGTACTGATGCACAATACGAATCGCAATTTTATTTGCAAGAACATATATATCAAAGCTCAGAATAATTCAACAGCGCTTACCGCTGAACTGGATTTGAACCGTGCTTATAAAATTCCTATCTCTCATGGCGAAGGAAATTATTACGCTGATGAAAAAGTATTAAACACACTTCAGCAAAACGGGCAAATCCTTTTTAAGTATTGTGATGAAACAGGTAACATTACAAAAGAATCTAACCCCAACGGTTCAATAGAAAATATTGCCGGTATCTGTAACAGTTCTAAAAATGTCTTTGGCATGATGCCTCATCCGGAACGTGCCGCTGAAAGTGTACTTGGCAATACTGACGGACTCCTGTTGTTACAGTCATTCATTTCTTCTGTTTCAAAAATGGAAGTAGATGTAATGGATAATCTGCTGAGGTAATATTGTTCAGATACTTCTTCTCAGAAGACTTAGTGTTTGGTTAGTCGTATTTTCTTTTCAGGAACCAGATATCATTGATTGAAAGACCGATAGTCATGCGCAGGTATGTCTGACCAATCAGATTGTTTTTAACATTTCCTGATTTTCCAAAATCCAAAGCAATATTTAACAAAGAAGCAGAGCGGCGGATTGGTAACCCTGCGCCAACTGTAACACCATAAATAGAGAAGTGATTATCCGCAAAACGGATATAGTTAGTGCCTGCATAAGCTCCCGCTCTGTAACGCACTCTGCTGAAATAGCTGTCTATTGATTTTAAATCAGGTGTCCATTCTGCTCCTACAGAAACTTTCCAGTTATTTGCTGTTGAATCTGTTTCACCATACGATCGGTAATCACTCCATTTCCCGTAATGAAACTGCACTCCTGCAAGAAACTTATCTTCACTTTTTACAAGAACTCCTCCATCTAACTGTAACGGAAGTACGATATTTCCTTTCTCATCGATCCGGCTGTAAACAGTGTCTTTAACCTGACGGTAGATTGTTCCGTCGCCAAGATTATGATTGATAAAGCGTTCAAATAAAATATCACGGGAAGTATTCAGATTTGTTTTCAGGTTACCATTGATTCCGAAAGATATTTGATACTTCTTTCCCGCTTTCAAATTGTATTGTAAACCGCCATTCAGGAATACATCTCCGGCTGTTCGTGCTTCCTGCTTCTGAGTGTTGTATGCATTAAGAGTATCATTAAATTCCATAGTATTCACATAGCGGATAGTTCCGAAAATATATGATGCATTAATCCCGACTGAGAAATTCTTTATCCGAAATCCGTTTGCAAAATAAAGCTGATTAAATCCACCATCACCTGAAAACGAATTTCTTATAACGCCATCGGGTAAAGGTGATGAATAATATTGTGAAACATTATAGTTTGCACGGCTCACCGGCGATAATCCAATGGCTGCACCCCAGCGATCTTTCACTACAGGAAACCCTAATGATAAATAATCCATAGAGGCATCACCATAGTCTGATTTCATCGTATTGGTTTTTACCCACGAAAGATTTGCATATCCTCCAAACTGAAAAGAAGTAAACTTCAGAAATCCAAGAGAAGCAGGATTATTAATATCGAAGTTAGTAGCACTGTTGAATGCAGAATAGATTTCTGCTGAACCTCTGAGGGCAGCAAAACTCTGGCTTTTCAATTCTCCTACTCCATACCGTGTGTAGGCAGAATTTTCCTGTGCAAGCGAAAGATGAGAGCTAAAACATAGTAGAACAAGAAGACAGGAGAAGATGAAATTATTTTTCCGCATTAAAGAGTAGAATTTCGTTAAGACCCAACAGTACAATATTTGAGCGGACAAATATCTTGTTTTTAAGTTGAGAAGCAAAGTAGTCTGCATCTCCTCCGGAGAGTACCACTTTAAGGTTCGGAAAAGATTTTTTATAAGATGAAATAAAACCATCTATTTCCAATGCCGTACCATTTACTACTCCGTTAAGAATAGAGGAATCAGTTGAATTACCTATCAAAGAGTTCTCTTTTTTCTTTTTTACAAGAGGAAGTTTTGAAGTAAACCTGTTTAATGCTTTCAGTTTTATGTCTAATCCAGGGGAAATAGCGCCGCCTAAATATTCTCCTTCCCTATTTACTAAATCATAAGTAATGCAAGTGCCGCAGTTAATTACTAAAACATTTTCGCCCGGATACATTTTTATTGCGGCAACAGCACAAGCCAAACGGTCTTTACCTAACGAGGATTGCGTTTCGTAAAGATTTTTAACCGGCACTCTTGTTTTCTCATTAAGAATAATTGTGGGGAAATGTTTTTTCAAAAAGTTCTCAGTTGGTAAAGACTTCTTAGTAACAGATGAAATAATGCACGAATTAATCTCAAATCTTTTTATCAACGCTGTCAGGTTTCTGATTGAAAGATTATTGGAAGAAGAAAAATATTTCCATTTGTATTTATTAAACACAACGAGTTTTACCCTCGTGTTTCCGAAATCAATTGCAAGAAAATATTTTTTCATTTCAGGGATAAAGCTAAAATAAAAAACCCGCTCCGGTTATCCGAAGCGGGTTTTGAAGGAGATAATGTTACAAAAACTATTTATCCCAGAAAATTTTTGGTGAAAATAGAGTAGCAGAACTATTGTAAGAATTGCTGTTGTAAGTTAATTCGTTTTGAGGATAAACATACCTTCTTGGAATTCCGTTTGAACCGGCTACAGGAACTAAGTTCGGAATTCCGGTTCTTCTGTAAAGCGTCCATACTTCAGGATTCAGGTACAATGCGAAATACTGCTCAAATGCAACCCAAGCGATAGCGGTTGAAACATCATTAGGCAGTGTATCACGAACAGCTAAATAAGTACTGATATTGCTGTCGGCAATTCCGAATTTTTTCATATTAGCTTTGATTGCATTTTCATAGTCTGGTTGTGCACCGGTTGCATCTCCAAGCCGGAGTTTTGCCTCTGCAGATATGAATAACAATTCATCATAGGTAATCAACTCCACATGACCATTCGGATCGCCATAATATGCGCCCATCCCCACTTCACTAACATCACTGTAAGTTGTATCAAAGTAATAACCAATACGCGGATCGTTTCTGCTGAACATGGTGTCACTCAGCGTACTCTCATCAAAATAAATATCTGCACGATTTTGATTAAACTGATACCAGGGTCCTGAGGCAGTTTCATCTGCTCCAAAAATATAAATGGCATTATCTGAATTGCTGCTGAATGCTAAAGCCACTTCATCTATGGCTTTTTGTGCCATTGCATTATCTCCTTTACTCTGATGAATAGCTAACCGGGCTTTCAGTGCATGACCGAACTTTATCCATTTATCCGGATCTCCCCCATAGATTACATCCTCAACACCGGGTTTCTGAGTTCCCGGCTTTGAAGCTTGTAATCTGTTAATTCCTTCATCAATTAATTTCTCTATTGTTGCATAAATATCTACATCCTTATCATAAGACGGATGTAAATTATCTAATCCCTTAAATGCTTCTGAGTAAGGAATATTACCCCATGAATCAACTGTAAGCTGAAGAGAATAAGCCATGAGCAAACGGGCAATTCCGGCATATCTGTTATACGGACCATCGCCATCACCTTTATCAGCGAGTTTAATCAGATCGTTAATGTTATTCATTGTACCCGTATATAAATTGCCCCAAAGATTATCTACATCATTACTTGTAAGTATATAATTATAATAAGCAGTCGCCTGACGGGTAGCTCCATAAGTTTGCTGGGTAAACAGCGAAGCGTACCTCGACAAGTCGCCTCCCTGAGTATATCCAATACCTGCTTCAACAGAGGATAATATAGTTGAAGGTGGTACAGATGTAGGGGCATTCGGGTTTTTATTGGCATCTGTAAAAAATGTTTTCTTGCAGGAGGTAGTTATCATTAAAACTGCCAAAGCTGCTATTGTCATTATTTGTTTCGTTTTCATCTTTTTAGATTTTATCAGCGTTTAAAAATTAGAGTCCGACATTTATGCGAGCGCCAAAACTTTTTATGCCTGGCATATTAAAATAATCCAGTCCTTGACCGTTTATAGGACCTACTAAGCTTGACTCAGGATCAACTCCTTTATACTTAGTCCACAAGAAAGGATTGTTTGCATAAAGTGTAATTGAAGCGCTATAAAAATGAATTGCCTTCAAAACTGATTTCGGCATGTCATAAGATAAACTGATTTGCCGAACCCTGACAAACGAGCCATCTTCCACACTGGGCTGAGTGGGTCCAATGAAACTGCTTCCTATATTTTGCCAGTAATATTGATTGTATGCCTGTTTAACATTATTTGAAGCACCCGGTCCGGCTTCCTCAGTAACACCATCAGAAGCATAGTGTACTATCTCTCCAGCTTCATTCAAATGTCCGAGTACTCCTTCAAAAGTAGTAGAATCACCCCGGTTAGCAGTTTCTTTAGCGGTACCGAAGTAATCCATAGCTCCAATAGTTCCATTCCAGATATCTCCTTTATGACGGATATCAATCTGGAATCCTAAATGAAATCCTTTAAAGCTTAAACTGTTTATAACAGAGCCAAGCCATTTCGGTTGAGTGTTGCCAATCTTAACATTATCGGCTCCGGGTATCGGCATACCATATCCATCATCCTGAACATCGCTGATAATCATTGTTCCATCATCCGTACGAACATAATCGCTGCCATAAATAACTCCATAGGGTTCTCCTTTCAAAGCATAGATTGCTCCATTTGTAAATCCTGCAATCAAGACATTGTCAATTCCTTCAGAGAGAGTAACCACTTTGTTTCTGTAAGCGCTCCAGTTGGCAGTAATATCCCATCTTAAACCATTAGTTAATTTAAGAGGTGTAAGACCTAATGTTAACTCCACTCCTTTATTGGTTAATACTCCTGCATTTTTCACCAATCCTCCCCATCCGGTAGCATAGGATATGTTAACAGGGAATATGGCATCAACTGTTTTTTCTGAGAAGTAGGTAGCGCTAAAACTTATTCTGTTTTGAAGAAATGCTAAATCAGTTCCAATCTCAAATGAATTTGTTTTTTCCGGTTTCAAATCAGGGTTTCCAATAGAGGAAATAGTGGGACCTGAAGTGGAAATAACATATCCCTGAACACCATTTATCGGGAACTGTATTCCGGGTGTAAATCCATCTGAGAATGTAGTTAAATTGTAATAAGTCTGTAAGGCAGAAACAGGAGCATCTTTTCCTACCTGAGCATAAGACAACCTTAATTTACCATAAGGAAAGATCTTATTGTCAGATAAATGAAGCGGCTCGGTAAAAATGAAACTTATGTTAGCTGATGGATAAAAGAATGAATTGTTTTTTGCAGGAAGCGTTGAACTTGTTTCTCTTCTTCCGGTAAGATTCAAATAAACCATGCTTTTGTACGCAATCTCAGCTTGTCCGTAAAACGCCATCGTTCTTTTTGACCCTTCTGCTTCGCTGCCGAGTACAGAACTTGCATTAGACATATCATAAAATTCAGGAATAATAAATCCGGTTCCCTGTACAAACGCCCTTGTGGATTTCACAGTGAAATAGTTATGTCCAAGAACTAATGATCCGGACCAGTCTTTATTAAAGTCTTTTTTTATAGTGGCAATCAGATCAGAGTTGTATTGCTGATTGGTAAATCTGTCTAAATAAACTAATC
Organism: uncultured Bifidobacteriaceae bacterium; assembly: GCA_964424455.1. GTDB lineage: Bacteria > Bacteroidota > Bacteroidia > Chitinophagales > UBA10324 > CAYRJA01. Next base: position 22,417 of record CAYRJA010000028.1, on the reverse strand, counting down.
CGGTTGGAAATGCTCTTGATTTTAAATCATAAGCTTGTTTGTTGTCCTGTCCATAAACATCTCCACCTAACCGGTAGGTAAGTGAAAGCCAATTATTTAATTTATAATCTGCCTGCGTAAATCCAAAGAAACGGTTCAGGTCGCTCCAGTAAGGATTGCGGTTAATTGTCCAATACGGATTATCATATCCACCGCCACCACGATAGTTTCTTTGGTTTCCGTTAGGAAGTACATAAGATGTAGAATCATAGGCAGGGTCAGTATTTCCATTTCCATTATCAAATGTATTCGGTGTACGTACCAAGCCAAGCATCAAGCCCGAAACATTAGATCCTTGCTGTGCTCCGTAAGTGGAAGATTTAACATAGGTTACTCCACCTGAAATACTTAATCTGTTCGTGAGCACAGATTGTCCGCTGAGTGTTACCGTTGTTTTATCATATTTTGTCACTGGAACAATTCCTTTTTGATGAAGGTTACTGATACCTATTCTGTATCCGTTGCTGGCTGTTCCTCCGGATAAAGTAAGATTATTGTTCCATGTAGATCCTGTTACAAAAAAATCTTTTGGGTTATTGTAAGGAGTAATTTTTGTTTTGGCATTCGGGTCCGATTTACCTACAATCTTTCCGTTTTTATCAAAAGGATAGTCAGAAGCGCCATTCCAATAAAGTGTATCAACCGAAGGTCCCCATGATAGTGATGTCCCTGTTTCTGGACCTTTGTATATTCCACCTGAACCTTGTCCATATTCCATCTGGCTCTCTGGAAGTTTATTCACTTTATCAATAGACCTGGAAACAGAATATTCAACATGTGTACCTTTCCCTGGAAAACTTCCTCCTTTCTTTGTTGTGATAATTATAGCGCCGCTTGCTGCCTGAATGCCATAAAGAGCGCTCGCTGCGGGTCCTTTTAATACATTGATAGATTCTATATCACTGGGATCAATATCAATTCCGCGGTTTGCTGTGGCTGTTCCTCCAACCGGATTTAAGTCGGCTGTGTTTCCGCTGGTAGCATCATAACCATTTACAGAATTATCTAACGGGATACCATCTACAACAATAAGCGGCTGATTGCTTCCTGTTAATGAAGTTATACCACGAAGTTGCATATATGTTCCCTGACCCGGAGTACCACCACTGTTAATAACAGTAAGACCTGAAACTTTTCCTTGCAATTCGCTAAGAGGATTTCCGGTTCCGCTTTTATTCATCTGATCGGAACTGACTCCCTGAGTAGCATAACCCAGCGATTTTTTCTCGCGGCTGATACCCAATGCAGTAACCACCACTTCATCCAAGCCCAGCACATCTTCTTCCAGTGTAACAGCGATGCTGCCTGTGCCGATTTCAACCTCCTTGGTTTTCATACCAAGATACTTTACCGTCAGCGTAGTGGCATCTACCGGAACAGCGAGTGAAAAATTACCATCGGCATCGGTGTAGGTTCCGGTGGTTGTACCTTTTACAAGAACGGAGGCGCCAATTACGGCTTCGCCTTTATCGTCCTTTACAGATCCTGAGATAATCTTAGTCTGTGCAAATGAAATTTGTATCCCATACACTAATACAAAAATCATTGTGAAGAGAAGAAAAGATTTTTTCATAAAAAAGTATTTAGGATTAAGAAAAATTAATTAACAGTATAAAATTAAACAAACGAATTTTACATTTCAAAATAAAAATGCAAGTTTTTTTTTACTGTAACATGCAACCGTTACAGTTTTAGCTATGATAAACTATCTGATAAGGAGTAAAGTAAAATCGTAATAATAGAATTGCTAAAACACATCTGCAACAACTTTTTTATGTTGTCCGCCTCTTTTTTTTCATTTTTGATGTTACAATGTCAAAACTCAAAACTGTTTTTTACTGTCAGAATTGTGGAGCACAATCATCGAAATGGATTGGGAAGTGTCCTACCTGTGGTGAATGGAATACTTATGTAGAGGAAGTAATTCAAAAGGATGAAAAGAAAAAATCCGGTTGGAAAAAATCAGATAAGCCGAATATAGCGGCTGTTCCAAAACCGCTTTCATCCATTACCTATAACGAAGACAACCGCATTGTAACACCAAGTAAAGAATTAAATCGAGTACTCGGTAGTGGAATTGTACAAGGATCTTTAATACTGATTGGCGGTGAGCCGGGGATCGGAAAATCCACGCTGCTGTTACAGTTAGCGCTGCGGTTAAAAGGTGTTCGTGTTCTGTATGTTTCCGGCGAAGAAAGCGAGCAGCAGATAAAAATGCGGGCAGACAGAATCGGGATAAAGAATGAAGAATGTTACATTCTGACTGAAACCTCTACTGCTAATATTTTTCATCAGATAAAAGAACTTGATCCGCAACTTTTAATTATTGATTCTATTCAAACACTTCAATCAGACTCGATTGATTCCACAGCAGGAAGCATTTCACAAATAAGAGAATGTGCCGGTGAGTTTCAGCGTTATGCTAAAGAAAGCGGAGTACCTGTTTTTCTGATTGGTCATATTACAAAGGAAGGAAGTATTGCCGGACCTAAAATTCTGGAACACATGGTTGACGCAGTGTTACAGTTTGAAGGTGATCCGCGCCATACTTACCGTATTCTCCGTACAATAAAAAACCGATTTGGCTCTACATCCGAACTCGGTATATATGAAATGCAGGGCATCGGCTTACGTGAAGTAAATAATCCTTCTGAAATTTTAATCACTCAGCGCGATGAACCGCTTTCAGGAATTACCATTGCCTCAACATTAGAAGGATTACGCCCAATGCTGATTGAAACACAGGCATTAGTAACACAAGCAGTTTATGGAACACCTCAGCGAACCTCTACCGGGTTTGATTTGCGGCGGTTAAGCATGCTGCTTGCTGTTTTGGAAAAACGGTGTGCTTACTTTTTCGGAGTGAAAGATGTGTTCCTGAACATAGCCGGCGGAATAAAAGTGGATGATCCCGCCATAGACCTTGCTGTAGTTTGTGCACTGATTTCTTCATTTGAAGACAAGCCGATTCAGTCCAACATCTGCTTTGCAGGAGAGGTGGGCTTGAGCGGTGAAATAAGGGCAGTGAACAAAATAGAGCAAAGGATTTCTGAAGCAGATAAATTAGGGTTTGAAAGAATATTTATCAGCAAATACAATAAGAAAGGGTTGGATACATCCCGTTATAATATAGAAGTAAAGATGATTGGGAAATTAGAAGAGTTAATTCAACAGTTGTTCTGAAATCAGTGCCCTCTGTTCAAAAAATTTTTCTCAAACTTTTCAATCATAAATGCAATAACAAAGATAAGTCCTATCAAGAATAAGAGAACCCATATCACCTCTTCTGAAACATACAGTCCAAAAATTTTATAGCTCTTTCCTTCGCGCTGCTGAAGACTGATATATTTTATTATACCAAAACCGGCAATAAATATTCCTGCAATTAGGAAGAAGTAAATCATGCTAAAATTTTTTGCAAAGAAAAGATTTTGTATTTATTATTTTTAGTCATCGGAATTTTGATGGCTAACTTTGTAAAAGAATATCTCTCTGATTTTGTTTCACTTTTTTATCCTTCCGTTTGTGCTTCCTGCGGAAACGATTTGATGAAAGGCGAAGAAGTAATTTGTTTAAACTGTCTTTATCACCTGCCTCAAACTCATTTTGATACTGAACGGGAAAATCCGATGGAAAAACATTTCTGGGGAAGAATTAACTTAACCAAAGCAACAGCGCTATATCTTTTTCAAAAAGGAAGTAAGGTGCAGCATTTGGTTCATCAGCTAAAGTATAAAGGACGTACAGAGGTTGGTGTGAAGCTTGGTAAAATACTTGGAAGAAAGTTACTCGACAGCCATGAGTTCAATGATATTGATATAATCGTTCCCGTTCCACTTCATCCTGCACGGGAATATGCAAGAGGATATAATCAGTCAGACTTTTTTGCTATTGGACTTTCTGAGGAAATGCAAATTGCATGGAGCAGAAAAATTTTGTACCGCATTGCTTTTCGTCAGTCACAAACAAAAAAGTCACGGTTTGAAAGATGGAATAATGTAGAAAATACTTTTCAACTGACGGATGAAGCTGAACTAACTAACAAGCATATATTATTAGTGGATGATGTTATGACTACCGGATCAACCATAGAATCATGCACCAAAGCATTGCAACAGTCAGAAAATGTAAGAGTGAGTGTAGCCACTATCGCTACTGCGATTCATTAATAAGAAATATTAATTTTGACTTATGAAGCATATCCTATTACTGGTGACAACATTATTTTTATTTGTGAATGTATATGGACAATCTTCTTCTGATTATGCTGTTATGCTGACGGCAAGTGTGACAGAGAATCCTCCTTCTATCACGCTTCATTGGAATACTTATGCGAATGGGAAGACTTACAAGATTTACAGGAAGGCAAAAAATTCTTCCTCGTGGGGCGCTGTAATTTCAACGCTGGACAGCAGCGCCGTTTCTTTTACTGATAATAATGTAGTGCCTGATTCAGGTTATGAGTACAGAGTATCCAGAACCGGCGGAGTGGCAGCAGAAGGATATATTTATTCGTCAATAAAACTACATGCAACAGACTATCGCGGCAAATTGTTATTAATTGTTGATGACACTTTCAAGGACTCACTATCTTCTGAAATATTTCAATTAATGAAAGACATCAGCGGCGATGGATGGTCGGTGAGCAGACATGATGTTTCAAGAAACACTTTACCTACGACAGTAAAATCTATAATTGTAAATGAATACAATACCGATCCTGAGAATACCAAAGCGGTGTTACTACTTGGACACGTACCCGTACCCTACTCAGGGAATTTGAATCCTGACGGACATTCTGATCATCGGGGTGCATGGCCTGCAGATGTATATTACGGAGATATTGACGGCAGTTACACTGATTCGTATGTTAATGATACTACAGCAACACGACCGGCAAACCGCAACAAAATTGGTGATGGGAAATTTGACCAGTCAACTCTGCCTTCATCAGTTGAGCTACAGGTTGGAAGAATTGACTTATCAAATATGCCGGCTTTTTTAAAAACTGAAAAGCAACTGTTACAGCAATATCTTCAACGCGCACATGATTACAAATTCAAAAAATTTACCCCTGTTCCACGCGGTCTTATTGATGACAACTTCGGCGCCTTTTCGGGAGAAGCATTTGCCAGCAGCGCATGGAGAAACTTTTCACCCATGTTCGGTGATACAGCCATTCACACAAAAGATTATTTTACCACTCTCGTTTCGCAAAATTACCAATGGAGTTATGGCTGCGGAGGTGGCAGCTATACGAGTTGCAGCGGAGTAGGCAGCACAACCAACTTTATAAACGATTCAGTTAAAACAGTTTTCACTATGCTTTTCGGGAGTTATTTTGGTGATTGGGATAGCCAAAACAATCTACTCCGCGCACCGCTGGCTTCACCCGGACTGGCGCTGACCAGTTGCTGGTCGGGAAGACCTTATTGGTTTTTTCACCACATGATGGATGGTGAAAATATCGGATTCAGTACGATGACAACACAAAACAATTCCTACTTATACCCCTATGCCGCCAATTACGGTTACCGTTTTGTTCATATCGCACTGATGGGCGATCCAACGCTTAGGCAACATGTAATTTCACCTCCGGCTAATGTCGGTCTCTCAGTTACAACCGGCGGTTCAACTGTTTCATTAAGTTGGGATGCTTCAGCCGATGCAGTAGATGGATATTATGTATATCGTTCTACTGAAGAATTTGGCAAATACATACGCATCTCACCCTCAATAATATCTTCTTTGGGTTTTGTTGATTCTCCTCCTGCCGGTGATTTATATTTTTACTTTGTGAAAGCAGTAAAATGGGAAAACACACCAAGCGGCACTTATCTGAATACCAGTGAAGGTATTGGCGATTCTGTAAGAATTCTTATTTCAAACACAACAGAAAACAGTAACAGCAACAATAATTTTGTTTTGTTCCCCAATCCGGCAAATGAAAAAATATCCTTTATCAGCAATAAGTTGTTTGGTGGAGAAATTGAAATTCAAAATTGTCTTGGTCAGATTGTGCAGACAATAAAAGTATTATCTGAAACTAATAGAGCAGATATTAATGTAAAAGATCTGACATCTGGATTTTACCTGTTAGTATTGAAGAATGAGAATACTACCATCAGCAGAAAGTTTATTAAACAATAACTCAGTCAGTACCCTATTGAAATATTTCTTCATCTTTGCCGTTAAGCAATACAACTAATTTTAATGAGGATTTTTTCAGTACTGGCTGTCATCTTGCTTTCTTCCGTTTACTTTTCCTGCAGGAAGGATGCGTTGCTCACTGACTCATCAGTTAAGCTTGAATTTTCAAAAGACACTCTTTCTTTTGATACTGTATTTACAACAGTAGGTTCAGCTACTCGATATTTTATAGTTTACAATAGCAACAATAAGTCAATCAAAGTTTCAGACATTCACCTTGCCGGTGGAAACTCTTCCTACTTTCATCTGAATATTGATGGCGTTGCAGTCAACAGTGTTAAAGATGTGGAGATTGCTCCTAAAGACAGTTTGTTCATTTTTGCTGCTGTTACAGTTGATCCGGGAAATACCAACAATCCTTTTGTGATTGAAGATTCAATTATGTTCACCACGAATGGAAACACACAGAAAGTGTTGTTACAGGCATGGGGACAGGATGCTCACTTTTTTCGTGATTCTGTAATTACTTCCGATCAGACATGGGAAAATGATAAGCCGTATGTTATTATCAATTCGGGAAGCAGTCTGCGATTTGGACTATTTGTTAATGAAGGTGTTACACTTACTATTAATCCCGGTTGTAGAATTTACAGTCATCCCGGCGCTTATATATTTGTTGCCGGCACATTGAAAGCTGGAGGTGTTGGAGATTCTGTAACATTTCAGGGTGACCGGTTGGAAAAATATTTTCAGAATCTGCCGGGGGGTTGGGGTGGTATCTGGTTTTTAAAAAGCAGTAAAAACAATGTATTAGAAAATGTGGTCATCCGGAATGGCTCCACCGGCATCCGCTGTGATTCGCTTGGAGAAGGATTAACTCCCAAGCTTATACTGAAAAGAACAATTATAAAAGATATGCTCTATGCCGGACTTCGGTGTTTTACATCAACTGTAACAGCAGAAAATTGTTTAATCTATAATATCGGAGATGAAAATTGTGTTCAATTAATACTTGGTGGAGTTTATGATTTTAAGAATTGCACATTTGTAAACTACTCTTCTGCAATCATTAATCATCAAAAGCCCGCAGTTTACATGAGTAATTATTATGCAGTGAATAATGTGATTTATGGTGTGGGTGATTTGCATGCTGATTTTTCTAATTGTATTATATATGGAAGTATAGATAAAGAACTGTCACTTGACAGGTATGCCGGACCTCCTGCTTCGCAATTTGTAACTAACTTCAGTTATTGTTGCATTAAAAGCACAGATGCAATTCCGGGCGCAGGGAATCTAATCAGCAGCGATACATACTTTCCTGAATTTGTTGATGTTTCAAAAAACAATTATCAGATTTCCCCCGGCTCACCGTGTCGCAATGCCGGAGAATCGAATGGAGTGTTGGTAGATGTAACAGGGTTTATTCGTTCTTCTGCTGACGGGCAAATTGATATTGGAGCTTATGAATATCATTAAACAACAATTCACAATTACTTGTTGAATCGTTGCATCCTTTCATAAATTTTTCCGTTTTACTTTTTCGGGCGCATACAACTTTCATTCATAAGTTTTCATCTCAATAGAATACAGGGTGGTTCAGATTATTAAAAATATTTATTTCTCTTTTCCTGCACAGTTGCTGTTACTGCATCTGCGCAGACATTTGTTTCTTGTTTTATCTTTTCTGCTTCCGATATTGATTGTAACAAAAAATTTCGGGGCGCATTACGGTTTAGCTTATCTCTATCTCGATCCGGAATATCTCAGCAGAGTAAGTTACTGGAGTTTCTTTATCGTTGGAATTGCGTTTGGTGCGTTTGTGCTTACTTGGAATATCACCAGTTACATTCTGAACAGCCACCGTTTCCCTTTCCTTGCTACATTCCAACGACCCTTTCTCCGCTATTGTCTGAACAACTCTCTTATTCCACTGTTATTTACCTTTATTTATTTTATCGTTCTGGTTTATTTTCAGGTTTCTTCCGAGTTAAAACCGTGGTACGATATATTACTTTATATTATCGGTTTCAGCGCCGGCGGACTCTTCATGTTGCTTCTTTCGTTCTCTAAATCATTAAACACTTCTATTGAGCCGGACAAAGACACTGATGACGGACAAAGCGCCTCTAACAGTCACATTGCATCTTCATACCGTCAGTGGCAATTCAATAAAGGTGTTACACTTCGTAAAAATATCAGAGTGGATTATCTTTTTATCTATCCATGGAAAGTCCGCCGTGTACGTGATGTCAGCCATTATGATGAAGAAGCATTACTTGTTGTTTTTAAACAACATCACAAAAACGCACTTATTCTTGAACTGATTGCACTGGAAATTGTCATCCTGCTGGGCTTCCTGATGGACTACAAACTGTTCCGTATTCCTGCATCCGCAAGTATGATGTTATTATTCTCTATTCTGATTGCACCATCCGGCGCTTTTGCCTACTACCTGAAAACATGGGGAACTACTGTTTTTATTTTACTCATCATATTACTCAATATACTGATGTCTGAAAATATTTTCAATCACCGCAACAGTGCATTTGGATTGAATTATAAATCTGAAAGACCAAAGTATGATCTTAATACTATAGAAGCATCAAGCAATTCTTCTGTTTATGAACACGATAAGAAGATAGGCTTACAGGTTTTGGAGAACTGGAAAAGAAAAGTCTCTCCTCCCGGAGATTCTACCTACAAGCCCAATATGTTTTTAGTCAATGCCTCCGGTGGTGGATTGCGTGCAACGGTATGGTCATTCTTTATCATGCAGACTGCTGATAGTGTTACATCAAATAAATTTTTTGATCAAACTGTTTTAATCACAGGCGCATCTGGAGGAACATTTGGTGAAGCTTATTACAGAGAGTTAGCATTGCAGAGGAAGAACGGAGAGAAAGTGTATCTGAACTCTCCAAAATACCTTTCCAACTCATCGAAAGATATGCTGAATGCTGTATCATTTGCATTGGTGGTGAATGACCTGTTGATTCCATGGCAGCGTTTCAGAGTTGGAGAATATTTGTACAGGAAAGACAGAGGATATCTGTGGGAAAAGGAAATGAATGAGAACACGGGAAATGTTTTGAATAAATCCATTGCAGCATATACTGAACCGGAGTTGAACGCTGAAATTCCTATGCTGGTTTTTACTCCGACTATTATTGATGATGCACGCCGCTTAAATATTTCTGCTCTTCCGGTTGCATATCTCAACCGCTCAACAGAAAGTTTAAAACCGAACAGTAATTTGAAAGTGGATGGAATTGACCTGATGAATTTTTTTAAAGAACAGAATCCCGGTCATCTGGAATTTACTTCCGCCATTCGCATGAACGCAACATTCCCCTATGTAATGCCGAATGTCTTTTTGCCAACCACTCCACAAATACAAACAATGGATGCAGGGCTGCGTGATAATTATGGAATGGAAACATCTATTCGCTTCCTCAATACCTTCAGCGACTGGATTAATAAGAATGTCAACAAGGTTGTAATTGTTCAGATACGGGATATGAAAAAAAATCCCGAACCTAAAGTGGAACAACATCAGACCATTATTAAAAAAATATTTGATCCGGTTAACAGTATTTATGCAAACTGGAGCGACTATCAGGATTTTCACTTCGACAACGACATCAATACTGCAGGGTGCTGGATGGACGATAAACTCACTATCTTAAACTTTGAGTATGCTCCCAGTAAGCTGAATGAAGCGGCAAGTATGAGTTGGCATTTAACTACCCGTGAAAAACAGGATGTGATTAATGCAATAAATAATGCAAACAATCAAAAGGAACTGAAAAAATTAATTGAGTTCTTCCAATAGGCAACTCCGCTGAAAGGTTTCTGAATTAAAATTTTTTTATCACATCCAGCACCTTTCCGCTAATCCGGAAATCATCGTTGGGATGAATAAAAATCGGCAGATAATCTTTAGTGGATTCAGACTGTAGCACAATACGCTCATTGGCTTTGTCAAGACGGTACTTCTTTATGTTCGCCATCCCGTCAATTACAGAAACTATATAGTCGCCATCGTGTGGAGAAATATTTTCACTGTCCACAATTACATAATCACCACTCTCTATATTCTTCCCTTTGATGTTTGATTTGTTCAGCGAATTACCATCCGCTTTGATTACATACAGCCCTTTCTTATAAGGCACCAGTGTTTTAGAAACCTTCAGATACCCTTCAATATTTTCATTGGCAAAAATTTGGGCAGGTCCGCAATTTGCCGTACCGACAATCGGCAACGATAAAAATAATTCCCCTTGTTTTGCCTTATCGCTGATGCGCCGGATGGTTTGTGTTTTATTATTTATGATGATAAAGCCCTTCGTCTGCAATTGTGTAAGATGATGTTTTACTTTCTGCGGTAGTTTTTCTCCTATAAGATTACCTATTTCTCTAAGTGTAAGTCCACCAATATTTTTCTCGTCAATAAGGGCAAGCAGTTGTTCCTGTGTTTTGTGCATGTTGCAAATGTAAAATAGAATTAAACGAATTTCCTAATTTTTTCAATATTAATTTATTTATTGACAAACTTGACAAACTGAATATTTATACTTTTATTTGCCTTCTGTTTTCGAAATGTGTAAAAATAAATACCTCCATTTGATTGGTAAAGCAAAATACATTCTTCAACTTCGTTTAGCAATTCATAACTAAGACATAATAAACAATAATTAAACATACTTTAAACAAATGAGCAACGTAAATGCTGAAAAGCTAAAAGCGCTAAAACTGACTATTGACAAGATTGACAAGACCTTCGGAAAGGGAACTGTAATGAAATTAGGCGACACACAGATTGAACCGATTGAAGCTATTTCAACCGGCTCGCTGGGATTAGATATGGCGCTTGGAATCGGTGGATTACCTAAAGGTCGTGTGGTAGAAATTTATGGGCCGGAATCGAGTGGAAAAACCACTCTTGCCATTCATGCAATAGCCAACGCACAAAAGAAAGGCGGCATCGCTGCATTTATTGATGCAGAACATGCGTTTGACAAGTTCTATGCGCAGAAACTTGGTGTAGATGTAGAAAATCTCTTGATTTCACAACCCGACAATGGTGAACAGGCGCTTGAAATCGCCGACAATCTTATTCGTTCCGGCGCTATTGATATTATAGTGATTGACTCTGTTGCCGCTCTTGTTCCCAAGGGAGAAATAGAGGGAGAAATGGGTGAAAGCAAGATGGGATTGCAGGCGAGGTTAATGTCGCAGGCGCTACGTAAGCTGACCGGCACCATCAGCAAAACACATTGCTGCTGTATTTTCATCAATCAACTTCGCGAAAAAATCGGAATCATGTTTGGTAACCCCGAAACTACTACCGGAGGCAATGCCTTGAAATTTTATGCTTCCATTCGTCTTGATATTCGCCGTCTGGCTCAGATAAAGGATGGAGATAATGTGATTGGCAATCATGTAAAAGTGAAAGTGGTGAAGAACAAAGTAGCTCCGCCGTTTAGACTTGCCGAGTTTGACATTATTTATGGTGAAGGAATTTCTAAAGTCGGAGAGATTATAGACATTGCTACCAATCTGAATATCATTAACAAAAGCGGTTCATGGTTCAGCTATGAAGGGAATAAATTAGGACAGGGACGGGAAGCGGTAAAACAATTGTTAATTGATAATCCCGAACTTTCTGATGAGATTGAAAATAAAATTAAAGGCAAAGTTTCTGAGGGTGCAGAGTTAGTAGAAGAATAAATCAGAGTTTGTTTTAAGTAAATGAAAAAAGAAAAGCCATTCGGTAAATACTGAATGGCTTTTCAATTTTAATTAATCAATCACTAAACAAACAACAACAACTTTATTCTAAATTTATGAAAACGATAAGCCCTAATTAGCTTTTGTCTTTATCACTCTTACCTTCCAGACATCAGGTCCTTTCTCTAAGTATTCCCATTTAAACGGTTCTGTGCTTTCTGCTTCCATCTGATAGTACAAAGGTTTTGGATCATGATCATTTGTAAATACAAATGCCTCACCCGCTTTTATATCTCTGAAAGCTTTGTAAAACATTTCATGGCGTTCAGTCGGCGGAAAGGGACGAACATCAAACTCATTTACTACTGCATACCCGTCATCACCTAAACCGCTTTCCGTCTTTTTAGTAATGTGAACTATATATTCTCCATGTTCATTTTTTTTGTAAATCCAATTGTGCTTTCCTTCAAACTTCTGTACAAATATTCCGTGAATTTCTTTGGGGTCTTCAGCGGATAACAGTTCCATAGTATCACCCGGCTCCATCATTCCATATCGGTGGAATACCACATGCCGCCAGTCTTTCTCATCTACTTTTCTCAGGTCAATCAGCGTAGAAATACCTTTAAATTCTTTGCCTACTGAAGCGCTTGTTCTGGTCACTTTCACTTTCCATTCTCTTCCTCCTTTATTAAGATACTCCCATCCTACTACATCGCCGTGAATGGAACGGAATTCATAATAAAGCGGAATCGGATCGTGGTCATTTATAAAAATAAAACTTTCGTTTACCGGAAGTTCACTGAATACCTTCAAAAGTTTTTCATGCCTTTTAATCGGGATAAGTACCCGTACATCGTATTCTATAATCTCATTAGTGGTGGTGTCTTTCATAGTATTTATTTTATTTCGGAGTTAAAGGTAGGAAATACTTTGACACTGAAAGAACAGATAAAAGAATCATTACTTATTGTGTTGAAGCACTGTAAATTATGTGGACTAAATTAAATTTCTAATAAAAATGAATTGATACCTATGTATTCAATTATCCTAATGGTACGAATCCAATTTCTATTAAATGAATGTGGCATCGTTGTTCAATTTTTAAACCGTTGAAATGGTTTCGTTTTTTTCAACCATAATAGCCCACGGTTTAAACCGTGGGCTATTATGCGATTAATCAACATTTACACTATGCCGAAAGAAATCCTCCATCCACAGGAATGATTGCACCATATACATAGCTGGATATGTCGCTTGAAAGTACAAGAATCATTTTAGCAATATCATCCGGACTTCCAAATCGTCCGGAAGGAAGACGCTGTAAAAAGTTGTATGAATCTTTGATTGTGCTGAAATCAAGAGTAGCAATTGCTTTTTTCGCAGCGCTTTTTGTTCCTTTCGTAATAACTCCTCCGGGCACTACCGCATTTACTCTAAATCCTTTCTTACCAAAATCACGAACTAAATCGCGTGTTAGAGCTAACACTCCTACTTTGCTGACTGAGTAATGAGTAAGGTCAGCTTTAAATGGCATAATAGCTTCTATGGATCCGGTGTTTACAATAACTCCCCCTTTTTTTATTCTGCATTTAATAAAATGCTGACACATCCACAAAACGGAAAATAAATTTATCTGCATTACTTTATCAAGATAACTCTCATCCAAATCAAGAAATTTTTTAAACGGATAAATACCCGCATTATTAATCAGGATATCCACCTTGCTGCCGTCAATGCTTTTCCATAAAGAATCAACAGCAGATTTATCAGAAAGATCAACAGTATGAACCGTTGTATTTATTTTAAACTCTGATAATTCTTTTTTCAGCAGCTCCAAACCTGCTGTATCCTTATCCACCAGCAATAAATCAGCTCCTGATTCTGCAAACCGGCGGGCAATAGCATTGCCTATTCCATTGGCAGTGCCGGTAATCATTGCAGTTTTATTCTTCAGAGAAATTAACTCTGTAACAGATTGATGTTTCATTTAAGAAGTTTTTTGTAACAGTAAAATTCAAAGTCAATTATGTTACAATATAATAAGAACATAGATAATATCCCCATACAATTATGTTCATTATGTTACTTCGCCTCCTACACATGGATATTAGGTCAAAAATATTTTACAGCCGAAGAGTTGATAAACGATTTGAGGGTTCATTTCTTATGGCTCACGATGTTTATTAAATCATTTATTAAAACCGTTGAAACGGTTTTGTTTTTTTTTGCCCATTATAGCCCACGGCTTAAACCGTGAACTATAAATAGTAATTACATGAACCTTACTCCTACATGAACGCCAACCCACTCTCTGAAATCATTTCTTTCTGTAATATTCAGCAAAGGCATATCCAATGCAGGAATAGCATGAGAGGTAAATAAACCGGCGTTGGGATCATCCATATACAATACATTCAGAGAAGGTCCAAGCACAATTCCGAAATTGGGTGACGGCTGATAAGCAAAATTGAGATTGATTTTATATAAACCATTGTAGGTATCCCAGTACTCTGCAAGATATTGGCAACTGAGTTCTAAATCAATTCCTGTTTTTTTACTGGTTGTAAACTCATGACCTATTCCATAGCCGATTGAATAATACCGGTTATTGATATCAGGATTTATTCCTGCCATCAGTGTGTTATAAAATTTTTTGTTTCCTGTCTTGAAAGCAAGATTCAGGTAGGTGACTTCGTTTGCTGAAATTTCCAACTTATGAAACCCGTGTACCACAAAACTGAAAACACCAATCGGACAGGCATCGGAACTGTCTGCAATATTTATGAATCCGATTTGTGTGCCGTGAGAATTTTTGCTGTAATTCATAAAGCCTGATATCTGAGCGCCTGTAACACTTACCGGTGACACATTAATAAATCCGGCTACCTGTGCACCTTTCACTTTTCGTGCATAGTTCATAAAACCTGCTATCTGTGTTCCGGCAACATCTTTTGTCGCAAGATTAATACAGCCCGCTGTCTGTACTCCTTTTACAGAATCAATTACCGAGTTGATAAATCCGGCTGCCTGAAATCCGCTAAATTGATTTCGTGTAAAATTGACAAACCCCGCTGCTTGCATACCTGTTACAGTTTTCATGGTATAATTCATAAAGCCCGCTGCCTGAAAACCTTTCATGGTATCGCCAACGATATTAAACAAACCGGCAACCTGAGTATATTTTACAGAACCTCTGTCAATGTTGAACCCTGCTCCTATTTCTAATTTATCAGTTCCTCCGGTAAAGCCGCCTAAAATGTTCAGTGATAAATCATTCACAATATGCGAACCAAGCTGTCGGTTTGTGCTGATGCCGGGAAGAAGCGACAATTGGAACTTACGGTGATTAGTGAAGTTGAGATTATGCGCCATCATCTTCTGCTTGAATGATAAAAACCATTTCAGGAAACCGGACTGTTCCACCCTTTTATTTGTGTCTGTTACAGCTATATGTAAAGTAGTATGGTTATTTGTCGTATCCGTAAAAGATTTGTTTTCTATAACAGGATGAACAACAGGAGTCAGTGGAACTGCTACCTGTTTAAACTCATCCGGTTTAACAATAATTACAGTATCCAGAAAATCTGCTTTACTTGCCATGATACTTCCGGGAGCAATTGTAGAGGGAATTTTAAGAGTAAAAGCTCCTTCCGGTCCGCTGAGAGCAGAAGCCAGAGTAGTTATATCATACACACTTGCATCGTTTATCTTTTCGCCGGTGAGTGTGTTTATTACATATCCTGATATGATGTAAGTGGTTTTTTGAGGTTTGTTAGTGGCGTAAGTAGAAGAATTTTTTTTTAGAATAAGGTAATTACCACTTTCAACATATCTGATTCTTGATTTAAAAAGTTTATCCAGTACACTTTTTACTGTTTCACCGGTAGCATAAACTGTAACAAGACTATCTGTCTTTATGATGCCGCTGTTGTAAGAAAATGAAAATTGTCCCGCACCGGCAATCTGATCAAGCGCCCGGTCAAGACGCTGGTTATTGATGGAAACTGTAACAGTTCTGTTGAGAATACTTGATTGCGCATGTACCGGAAATTTAAGGTACAAACAATAAACAGCAAGCAATGTGATAATATGTTTATACATGATATGTTCGTTTTAATTGCAACCGTTTCCATTCAGAAAAATCTGTCCGTCTTTCGTTGTAACAGTCAGTCCGAAGGTTTGTTGCAGAATATGAATAATGGTTTCTATAGATTCATTTCTGAATGTGGCAGTCAACCGGCATGTTTTCATATTTTCTTTACTGATGACAAGTTTAGAATTGAAAATAGTGTTCAGCACTTTCACTACTTCACTTAACTCAGTATTTTCAAATACTAATGTTTTAGTAAAGTAGTAGTCATAATATTTACTTGTGGTTGACGATTTTCGGAAGGAGTGTGTTGCTGCATTATAAACAACACCTTCTCCTTTCATCAGCAGAACAGTGTCTGATCCACCAGCATAAACTTTTACTATTCCTGTTTCTACAATTACCTGAGCTGAGTCGCTGTTAAATTCCTTAACATTAAAAGAAGTGCCTACTACTCTTACATTCAGCGTTCCGGTGTGTATGATGAACGGCTGATTTTTATTGGGTTTAACCTGAAAGAATGCTTCTCCTTTCAGATTAACTTCACGCATATTACCGGAGAATTTTTCAGGATAAGTAATAGTAGAATTTGTATTCAATGCCACAGTGCTTCCATCGGATAAAGTGTCATTGTGAGGAGTATGGATGGCGCTTACAGTCAGCATCGTAATATCCGGCTTGGAAAAACGATAAACAAAAAATCCGATACTGAAAATCACTACAACTATTGCCGCAATTCGAAGTAACCTTCCGGTATTACTCTCAGGATTAATCCTTTTTATAACCGGTTTTTCTGAAATTCTTTTTTGTAGGTTCTCCCAAGCTTTGTCTTCATCAATGCCTGAATGTTCAGCAGCAGATAAACTTATCTCCCATGTCCGTTGCAGTTCATTGTAATAACGCTGATTGGATTCAGAAAGAGACAGCCATTGTTTCACTTCCGCATTTTCAACAGCGGAAGTTTCACCGAGCATGTATTTCACCAGCAGGTCGTCCATTTTATTTGTGATTTCGTTGTTCATATCCTGTGGTTTAAAAATGAAATGAAAAAGAAAATAACTGTAACATATTCTGCAAGTTTCGTTCGCATCAGTTTCAGCGCCTTACCCATTTGGTTCTCTACCGTCTTAACAGAAATATCCAACTGTTCTGCAATGTCTTTGTATTTTAATTCTTCAAAACGGCTCATCCTGAAAATAATGCCGCATTGTTCCGGCAATGCATCTATCGCATTTTGAATCTGCTCTTCCAATTCGCGCGAAGCCAGACGATGAGATGCGCTGTCGTGCTGCTGTTGCATATCAATGACTTTATACCGACGGTATTGCTCTTTCACCTTTTCATGCTTTAATACATTCAGACAATCATTTCTTACTGACTGGTACAGATATGCTTTCAAAGAGGTAGTAATATTCAGCATTGAACGACGTTCCCATATTTTAACAAACACCTGCTGAACAATTTCCTCACTGTAATCTTTGTCTTTCAGCACCGTGATAGCATAAGCGCAAAGCGGCTTATAATATTTTTTAAACAAGGATTCAAATACTGCAGTGTTACCGTTACGAATACTTGTTATCCAATCCGTTTCCTGATGTTCCAATTTTACAGATACATTTTTATTGAACAAATATACTTGTTCAGCAAACTGATTATTAAATGATATGGGAGATGCCTGAATCATTTTCTTTAGCGTCTTAAATCTTAATTTGCACTGATAATATTCCCACTTCCGCTAATGTGAGTGGTGATAACCGGAAATCCCTTGTACCAGACATTTCCACTCCCGCTAATGTCCACATTCAATGAATTGGAAACATTTACTTCTGTATCACCGGAACCGGAAGTATGAACACTGGTAGAATTGGTGAAAAAATTAAAAGCATGAACCTTGCCGGATCCGGAAATACTGATATCGCTGCTATTACTTTTCCCTGACAGGATAACACTTCCGGAACCGCTGATTTTGGTGTTGCTGTTGTTAAACGAACCTGTCAGATACATATCTCCGGAGCCGCTGATTTTCACAGTGAGTTCACCGGCTGTAACAGTATCATTCACTGAAATATTTCCTGACCCGCTAATATCTGCCTCAAACTCCGGTACATTGAATTTACCCCAAACATTTACTGCACCGGAGCCATTCAAATCAATATCCGTCAGAGAAGGCATTGTGATATTGATGATTACCGGAGATAAACGGCGGGTGCATCGGTTGTTGAAAACATCCAACTCTTTTCCTCTTTGCCTGAAAACAATATTGTCAGCTATGTTTTTTTGAGCGGTAATGGTACAGGAATAGACACTCCCCTGTGTGATATTTACAGTAGCATCCATTGAGATATTGATTTCTGTAACACCATCAATAGCTCTCATTTGAGTAATAGTTGGTCCATGCCCTATAATGCAGGGCCACTTATCTTTTTTGCAGGAAGAAAAAACAAATACAATAAAGATACTTAGTAAGAAAAAGGGATTTAAAATAAAGGTTCTCATAAATTCGGTTTCTATTATGACAACCTAATATCCGGATACCCCTATTTGTACTGAAAATTCTTTCGGGTCATTAATTTCCTTCTATAATATTTTAGTGATACAGAAAGATTCAATATCACTGTTTTGAAATGTATGCTAATCTAAATTATGCAGATACATAAAGCAGCAATGGAAATATCAAGTCGCCTGTTTCTATCTTATTCAGTCTTTATTACTTTTAAAATAACAGGGACATCCTGATTATTCCAGACTTTCAGAAAATAAATTCCTGATGAAAGATTCTCCTTTAAGTGAACTGTAAAAATTTCATCCGGAACACCTTGTGCTATAACTGTTCTTCCGAGAATATCTGTAAGTTCGATATTGCTTGCATTGTACCCATTCAAATCTATTGTGAAGAAGTTATTGAATGGATTCGGATACACAGAAATCTCTTTATTAAGATTATCTATAGCAATATCCTCATCTCTGCAGTCAGCTAAAGTTATTCTTAATACAGGAGAAAGTTTAAAACATCCTGTTGGTTTGTCAGTAACCAAAACTCTGAATCTGCCTCCTACTCTGGTTTTGTATAAAGAGTTATTTGCGCCATTTATATTGTTATTATTACGAGTCCATTGATAACTCCAATTTGGATTATATTGTGTGGAGAGTGTATCCTTCTTTCCGTTACACAAAGGATTAGTTCCCTGAAGATTGATTTCTGCCACAGGTCTGGGATTACGAGTGAGAGTAATGTTGTTTGATATTGCAGAGCCGCATGCATTGGATACGGCACAGGTATATCTTCCGCCGGAAGTGGCAGTATATGAAATCGTTGTTGCACCGCTGATTGCAACATCTCTGTTATACCATTGATAATTAAATCCTGCTGCTGCATTAGTCAGTTTTACATTACTTCCCTGACAAAAGGTGGTGGAACCGTTTGCTGTTACAGATGAAAAGGGTACTGGACTTACCTGTATTGTCATAGGAAGTGAAGAGGCAGGAGAACCTGTTACACATGCTGCACTTGAAGTCATTTCACAACTTACTGCATCTAAGTTGCTAAAGGATGAACTGCTGAAAGATGAAGCGGTGGCTCCTGCAACTTGAGTTCCGTTTATTTTCCACTGATAAGAAGGAGATATTCCTCCATTTATTGCATTTGCCGAAAAAGAGATATTGCTGCCTTCACAAACAGGAAACACTGATGAAGTGGATACATTAACAGAAGCAGTTGCTTCAGGGTTAATAATTGCCTTAATCTGAGTACGGCTGCTTACACATGCCGGCTCCTGTATTTTCCAGTTGTAGAAATAATAATAATAATTTGCTCCTGCAGCAGAATTAGTTCCAATCAGTGTAACAGAATTACCGATATTCATCGGATAAACCGCTCCCGTAGTATTCCGGTAAAGATTTGAAGTTCCGCTAACCGAGAGCCGCATATTTGTACCGGCTGGTATATTAAAGTTAAGTGTAACAGTATTTTGCCCGTTAGGAATATTGATAGTAAGTGTCTGAAGTATATTTCCATTAGAATTTTTGAGTTGAATAGTTCTGTTTCCCGAACCTGATGCATATACTACAACGGAAACAAGTGTAACAGGTGAAGTACAATTAAAAATAATATAACGATCCGATGTGTTGTCAAAATTTCCACCGGAGCCGGTTGTGTTGTCTGGCAATCCGCCAAAAACGGGAGACGGCAGCACGGTAGCTTCTGCAAAATAAGAAGTGGTAGCGCTAAGTGGCGGCGTTTGGAAACTTTCACCTGTACCCACAAGGTTTCCGTTCGTAGAGTTATCATACCAATTGACAGTTCCTGTGGCGGCGGCATTAAGTGTAACAGACCCGTTTCCGCATCTTGCCATATCTGCGCCAACCGGCTGAGTAGGCGGTTGAATAGAAATAATATTTGATTTTGTAATTGAATTAGAGCCACAGCTTCCTCCGTTATTTGTAAGTGTAACAGAATAAATTCCGGGAGAAACATAATTATGCAATGGATGAACAGCCGTGCTTGTGCTGCCATCTCCGAAACTCCATAGATAATTTCCTCCACCAGATGATGTGTTTGTGAATTGTACATTCAGCGGCGCTGAACATGAGGTAGTTGCATTAAGTGTAAAATCCGCAGTAACCGGGATGATTGAATAAGCAGCACCCACTCCTACTGCATACCACGCATTGGTAACAGCAATTAACTCATCAGAACACGGTCCGTATAAATCAACTGCTGACTGAATGGAATAAGTTCTTGCATCAGTGTAACCGGAAGTAGGAAATAAATAAACCGTATTCATTCTATACCAGATAGCAGCCGCTTTGTCAATACCAACTCCCGTAATACTGAAGTTTGAATTAAAATCATTTGCACCACTGCCTCCCATTGAAACAAGATAAAAGCAATGACTTAGTATGGTACTGTTCTGATGAACTTCCTGTGTGTTAAAATCCCAGTTAGTTCCTTTGTAAGTATCCGGATTACCTGTTGAATTAGGGTTTGCTAAATCTCTGAATGGGGCGATTCCTATTTCATCTCCGATAAGCCAATTGATGGTTGGTTCCGGCTTGGCAAATTGGCGGATAGCTATGCCCATACAATCACTAAAACCTTCATTCATTGCACCGGCTTCCCCGCTTCCAAGATTGGAAGTGCGCTCTGTTAATCCGTGTGTAATCTCATGTGCAGTTATATCAATACTGGTTAATGGTGTATAAGTAGAACTTCCATCACCGTAAGTCATTCGCTTTCCATCCCAAAATGCATTTACATTATTTGAAAAACCCATACCTGTGAGGTTGGCATGTACATACGACAACAACTTAAAGCCGGCATTATCAATACTGTTCCGTCCAAATTTGGTGTAGTAATAATCGTAAGTCATTTCTGTCCCCCAGTGGGCATCCGTTGCATATTGGTCTAAGTTTACATTTACATTGTTCCAATAATTGTCTGCATCTGTAAAATCTACGGCTGAAGTATAGATGGTACCTTTATTCATATTATAGGTTTCAATCCCATTCCCTCTTCCTGTTTCACGAAGCCGGTATGTCGTTCCGGTATAATCAGTCGTGATGTTTTTTGTTCCACTGTAAGCTGTAACAGCAGTTCCGGCAGCGTTCACTTCTTTAATCAGATTTTGTTCTGCTATTACTTTTCCTGTAGTTACATCCACGAATATATATTTCCTTGCGGTTGGTATTGCAGCATAAATATCAAGCCGGTAACAGAGACGAAACTGTGAAGGAATACCTGAATTATTTTGTGATGCCCAGTATAATTCTCCTTCTGCCGATTCATTGTGATAAGATTTTGCAGGGAGATGCTGAAGCGCTGTGTTGTAACAGTCCTTCAAATCATATACAATAGGATTTTCTGCAGGCAACTGTGCATACAATACTCCGTTCATACTTTTAATCTTATTGTCTTTAGTATGCACTATCCACATCGTGCCATTAACAGGACGATTATTATAAGTTTCACAGTAGCGATAGTGAATCATTCCCAAATTATCTGTTTCAGTACCTATAAGTGAAATGCTATAAGGCTCGTTGAACCCATAATTTTTCAAAATATTATTCAGTTGAGAATAATCCGGCATCTCACTCTCTTTAAACCGGATATACTCCGGATTTCCATTGAAACGATTTAAGTTAACTGCAAAAACAAAATTTATCTGAAGTAAGAGTGTTGCAAAAATTACGATCAGGGAATTATTCTTCATCTGAAAATAAATAGTTTAGAAAAGCAGATTCAAAATATTGATTAATCAATTTTGGAAAAGTATAAAAAAGGAACGGAATCATTTACATTTGTCCGCCGAAATAAATTAACTCTTTGTTAGAAGAGTAATTTATAAAGTCTCCGTAGCTCAGTTGGTAGAGCAGCTGACTCTTAATCAGCGGGTCCAGAGTTCG
>CAYRJA010000027.1:25199-31568 GCA_964424455.1 uncultured Bifidobacteriaceae bacterium | reverse complement strand
CGAAATGACGAGTTCAGACAATATCTCCTTAGAGTTTAGACCCGAAAGCCCTGTTACCGAAATAAACTTCTTTCAATTCCTGAAGTCAGATAATTACATTTACACACCAATCCTATTGACCTATATATGAATATCAAAAAAAACATTGCTATCAGTGATTCCGGGTTTGTATTTAATCCATCTACAGGAGATTCATTTACGACCAATCCAATTGGACTTGAAATTATCCGAATGTTAAAAACAGGAAAATCACAGGGAGAAATAAAAAATTTTATTCTCAGTACATACACTACTGATGAGGCAACCTTTGAAAAGGATTTTTACGATTTTGTAAATATGTTAGCAAAAAACAAACTGACCGAACAGCCGGATGAAGAAAAGAAAAATTAATATAGCTGTATCAGGTCTTAATGCGATTGACAGCCCGGGACCCGGTATTCCGGTGATTCGCGGGATTCGGGAAAGTAAAGATTTTGATGCCCGCATCATCGGCTTGTCTTATGAAACACTTGAACCCGGGCTTTATATGCACGACCTGATTGACAAGTCGTATCAGATTCCGTTTCCGTCAGCAGGTATCTCCAGTTTGCTGAAGCGATTAGAATATATCAATTCCACTGAAAAGATTGATGTGCTGATCCCCAACTTTGATGCAGAACTTTTCAGTTTTATCAAGTTGCAGGACAGGTTACTCAAAGAAATGAACATTCACACTTTTCTTCCGACTGTTGCCCAGTTTGAAGAAAGGCATAAAGCAAACCTGTATGAATTTGGTAAACAGCATAACTTACTGGTGCCCTATAGCCGCATGATGTTTACCACTGAAGAAATACCTTTGTTACAGCAGGAGTTTAGTTATCCACT
This sequence comes from uncultured Bifidobacteriaceae bacterium, assembly GCA_964424455.1. GTDB lineage: Bacteria > Bacteroidota > Bacteroidia > Chitinophagales > UBA10324 > CAYRJA01. The sequence goes on along the minus strand of CAYRJA010000027.1, from coordinate 30,704 downwards.
CGTAGTGAAAGGGAAATATTATGATGCTTCTGTCGCTTACAATCCTGAGCAGGTTGCCATGTACTTTAACCGCCTGAGTGCAAAATGGGGAACTCCGATTATTATTCAGCAATATGTTTCCGGACAGGAAGTGAATGTTACAGCAATCGGTGACGGAAAAGGAAAAACGATTGGCGCTGTTCCCATGCGCAAACAATATGTTACCGATAAGGGCAAAGCATGGGCAGGCATTTCCCTCGATGATAAAAAGTTGATTCACATAGGAGAGCAACTGATTAAATCAACCCAATGGCGTGGCGGACTGGAGTTGGAGTTCATCAAAACTGTTGATGAGCAATATTATTTACTGGAAATAAACCCCCGCTTTCCTGCCTGGGTTTATCTTGCAGTTGGTTGCGGACAAAATCATCCTGAAGCGCTGGTGAAACTCGCTCTCGGAGAAAATGTGAAACCATACAAAGATTATGAGAAGGGAAAAATGTTTATTCGCTACTCTTATGATATGATTGTTGATATAAAAGAATTTGAGAAGATTTCAACCCTCGGAGAACTATAAAAAAATGCTGCATGAAAAAACTTCAATATGAACGACCTGTGTTACAACGGCTAAACTCCGGTGTAATGAACAAATTCGGAACGCGCACGGAATATGATCCTGTAACACATATTGATAATGTGGCGGTGAAAGAATTGCTGAAGAAATACGATTCGCCTTTATTTGTAATTTCCGAAAAAAAAATACGCGACACGTACAAGCAGGCAGCGAGAGCATTTAAAAACCGTTATCCGAAAGTTCAGTTTGCATGGAGCTACAAAACCAATTACCTGAATGCCGTTTGCAAGGTATTTCATCAGGAAGGAAGCTGGGCTGAAGTGGTTTCAGGATTTGAATACCAGAAGGCGATAAAAAACGGTGTGCCCGGAAATAAAATAATTTTCAATGGTCCTGATAAAACCGAAGCAGAGTTGCGACTGGCGATTGAAAACAATTCTCCCATTCATATTGATCACCTTGATGAGCTTTACCTTATCCGTGAGCTATCCGAAGAAATGAAACAACGCCCGCGTGTTTCCATTCGGGTAAACATGGACACAGGCATATACCCGATGTGGGACCGGTTTGGCTTCAACTATGAAAGCGGCGTTGCATGGGACGCTATCAACAAAATCATGCTGAATGATAAAATGGATTTAATCGGACTCCACTGTCACATCGGAACATTTATGCTGGCGCCAAGCGCTTACGCTGTAGCGGCTACCAAACTTTCCGAATTGGCGCTTTCGATTAAGAAGAAATACAAAAAAGACATTCAATATCTTGACCTTGGCGGCGGGTTCGCTTCTCATAATACGCTGAAAGGATCTTATTTACAAGGGCACGATATCGCACCGTCATTTGATCAGTTTGCCGAGGCAATCACTACTGCCATTCTTAATGCAGGATTTCTGGAAAATGAATTACCCTTGCTGATACTCGAAACCGGTCGCGCTTTGATTGACGATGCCGGATATCTGCTCGGCACAGTAATTTCCAACAAAAGATTATCAGACGGAAGACGTGCTACTATTATGGATTTCGGTGTGAACGTCTTATTTACTTCGTTCTGGTATAATCATAAAATCAGTCCGGCACAGGATTTCAGTACTTACACAGAAGATTGTGTAGTGTATGGACCGCTCTGCATGAATATTGATGTGATTCGAGAAAATGTAACACTTCCTCCATTACAGCGCAATGACCATGTGGTGGTTCATACGGTTGGCGCTTACAACATGACACAATGGATGCAGTTTATCGCACTTCGCCCTGCTATTGTAATGATTGACATGAATGAAAAACCACACATCATTCGCAAACGCGAAACACTAAGCAGCATTGAATCGGAAGAAATAATACCTGATTACCTGAAGAATATTAAACTGTGAACAATAATTTCCATCTAACTCCTAAACTGTTTTTTATGAAAAAGACTTTCTCTCTCGTACTTATGATTTCTTTCTTGCTTCATTTTTCTTTTGCGCAAACACTTGAAGCGGCTTTCTCCAAAAGCTATACATTAGAACAACAACAGAAATTCGGGGAAGCAATTGCGGCGCTAAAAAGTTTTTATGATGAAAATAACTATGAACTGAACTTACGACTCGGCTACCTCGAAAATAATGCACAACAATATACAGAAGCAGAAAAATATTATGCAAAAGCTGTAACACTAAAACCGGTTTCGATTGAAGCAAAACTTGGCTATGTGATGCCGCTGAGTGCGCTTGGCAACTGGAATAAAGTCGGCGAAGTATATGACGAAATCCTGAAAATTGATCCGCAAAACACTTATGTGAATTACCGCCGCGGAACCATGTTCTACTATAACAAGGATTATAAAGCAGCACTTCCTTATTTTGAAAAGGTCGTAAACTTGTATCCGTTTGATTACGATGGATTATTAATGCTCGCCTGGACAAATCTTCTGTTAGGAAAAAATACAGAAGCAAAATATTTTTTCAATAAAGTATTGCTTCGCTCTCCTAATGATGCTTCTGCTAAGGAAGGACTCAGTAAAGTAAAGTAAAGTAAAGTAAAGTAAAGTAAAATAATGTAACACTTTTATCTGCGGACAAATGAAAGAAAAGCTTTCCTTATGGTGGAATGCAGTCATTAACAGCTACTCCCAGCTTTTCTTCTCTGATAATAAAGTATTTGCTTTCCTGTTACTGGTTTCTTCATTTACTGACCCTTATGTTGGACTGAGCGGGATAGTTTCATTGTTCTCTGCACTTGTGTTTGCTGCCTGGCTGGGGTTTAGTCCTGCTGTATTTAAAACCGGCGCTTATAGTTACAATAGTTTGCTGGTAGGAATGGTGATGGGTATATATTTTCAGTTCAGCTCTGCATTCTTTATTGTACTCGTATTCATCTCATTTTTCACTTTCCTGCTTACGGTTTTGTTTTCAAACCTGTTGAATCGTCACAATATTCCGGTACTCAGCTTGCCATTTATTTTCGGATTATGGACATTGCTGTTAAGTGTAAAGAGTTTTAGCGCTATTACACTCAATGACAGAGGTATGTACACCATTTATGAAATTTATTCTTATGGCGGGAATTTTCTGGTCAACCTCCACCAACAGCTTAATCATCTCTCTATTCCTCTGATAGTAGAAATTTTCCTGAAATCACTTGGGGCTATATTCTTCCAGTATAATTTACTCGCAGGAATTCTGATTCTGCTGGGATTAATTATTTATTCACGGATTGCGTTTATACTTTCTCTCATCGGGTTTGGAACCGGCTACGGATTTTACCATTTGCTCAACGAGGATTTCACACAACTGCAATACAGTTACATTGGATTTAATTTTATTCTTACTGCCATAGCTGTCGGAGGTTTCTTTCTGGTTCCTTCGCGCAAATCTTTTTTACTGGTATTAGTTGTAACACCGGTAATTGTATTACTGTTGAGCGCTCTAAGCTATCTTTTTGCTTTTTATCAGCTTCCGATTTATTCAATGCCGTTTAATGTAGCAGTGATTATCCTGCTGTATGTACTGAATCTTCGCTTTTATCCGAAAAATTTAGACCGGGTGGTGTTACAGCAGTTTTCTCCCGAAAAGAATCTGTATTATCATTTGCATCGAATGGAGCGTTTCCATAACGACACCTATTTTCATATTCATCTTCCGTTTTTTGGAGAGCGATTGATATCGCAGGGCTATAACGGTAAAATAACACACAAGGATGACTGGCAGTATGCACTTGATTTTGTAGTGCAGGATGAGGAAGGAAAAACATACCGCACACCGGGAACAGATGTGTCACAGTATTACTGCTACGATTTACCAGTGCTGGCGCCGGCGGCTGGCTATGTCATCACTTTGATTGATGGTATAGATGATAATATTATTGGCGGCGTTGATCTTGAACACAATTGGGGCAATGCCATTGTACTGAAACATTCTGAATATTTATTCAGCAAACTTTCCCATCTGCGAAAAGGCAGCTTTAAAGTAAAACAAGGTGATTATGTACAGAAGGGTGATATAATTGCCACTTGTGGAAATTCAGGGCGGTCACCCGAACCTCACATACACTTTCAGATGCAGGCATCTCCGTATATCGGCTCAAAGACACTTCCGCATCCTATCAGTTATTATGTAGAAAGAAATGAAGACAAGTTCTCTTTTCATTCTTTTGAAGTACCGGACGAAGGAACTTTTATCCGGCGCGTAGAAACTACTAAACTGATTAAAGATGCATTTACATTTACGCCCGGTACAGAATTTAACTTTACTGTAACAGCACAAGGAAAAAAGGAAAAGGTGAGATGGGAGGTTTTTGTAAATGCATACAACTATCCCTATCTGTACTGCCATAACACAAAGTCAATTGCCTATTTTGTGAATAATGAAACCGTGCATTATTTCACTGATTTTTATGGTGACAGAAATTCGTTGCTTTATTATTTTTATCTCGGAGCATACAAGCAATTACTTGGTTTCTATCCGGGTATGGAAATTAAAGACCGGCTGCCGGTGGAGGGATTTTATAAAGGAGTCACAAAATTCCTACAGGATTTTATTTCGCCATTTTATATTTTCCTGAAAACTGAATTCCGTTCCGGGTTCGTAACGATAGATGATGCATATCATCCGGCAAAAATTAAAATCGGTTCACAGGCAATTGCAAAAACAGGAAACCGTATTGACCGGAAAATAGAAATGGAGATGCTGTTACAGAACAACCGGATTCAATTACTGACATTCACAGAAAACAACAAAATTATTACAGCCGAATGTACCGACTGATACTGTGTGCGGGAATATGTATTTGCTCATTCTCTGTAAAAGCTCAGGACACTCTTAACTTCTTGCAAGTAGAAAACACCACTTACCGTTTTTTTACAGAACAGAAATGGGATTCGCTGATATTAACAGGAGAACAGGCATTGCGGCAGCAGATTGATTATCATTATCTGCGGGTACGGATAGGAATTGCGTTTTTTGAAAAGGGGAAATACCGCCTTGCCATTCCACATCTTCAGAAAGCAATTGATTTTAACTCAGCAAATGAAACAGCAAAGCAATACTTATATATGTCTCTTCTTTATTCGGAACAATATGAAGCTGCCGGAAAAGTCTCGTACCTGTTCAATGATTCAACTTCGCTGCTTATGAAAACAAACCGTACTCCGCTTCTTGGATTAGCCGAGATAGCAGCAGGAAAGAAGTTTTGCAGTGATACTGCTTTGGGGAATGCATCGTTTGGTGAAGCTATCATCAGTCACCGGATTGGCAAAGCCCTCTCTTTCACTCATGCCTTAACTTATTATTATCAACCCGGTGTATTCAACAAAATTGCACAGTGGGAATATTATCTCGGAAACAATATTCCTGTTTGTAAAAACTGGTTAATTTCTCCTGCTGTTCATTTTATTTTTCTTAATGCCCGAATTGTGATTCCCTATCTGGATCCGGCAATAAAAACACCTTTTCTTGACACAACTATTTATG